>JBKJXQ010000040.1:0-3976 GCA_046716235.1 Chitinophagaceae bacterium | reverse complement strand
GGTATACATATTCTGTTTCTATCCGGCCATTCAGTTTTGGTTCAAATATTGCTTTAAAATTATCAGCAAATTCTTTGCGGATGATAAATACAACTTTACCAAAACCTGCACGGATAGCATCGAAGATGGAATAATCCATAATCGTTTCGCCAGATGGACCAAAGCCCTGTACCTGTTTCATACTGCCATAACGGGAGGCCATACCGGCAGCTAATATTACGAGAGATGGTTTCATTTTTTATTTTCTATTTTCCTGATATAAGTAATTTCTGATAAACTAACTATCGTGCCAGAAAAGCTTTGCAATAGATTTTATTACTCATTTAATTTAAAATTTCGGCACGAATTTAAAGTAAATTCGCAAGGCCGGTAATAATTTTTTATGACAGATGAAATAGCTTTTAATAATATTTCACTTGATAAATTATCGATCCCATTATTTACTGAAAAAAATGTGGAAGTAACTGTATTGCGTCTTGATAAAATTCATTCATTGATTTCCGGGAATAAATGGTTTAAACTCCGCTATTATCTTGACGAAGCAAAAAAATTACATAAAAAAACAATCGTCACGTTTGGAGGAGCATGGTCAAATCATATACTGGCAACTGCAACGGTCTGCCAGATTAACAATTTGAAATCGTTTGGTATTATACGTGGAGAGAAACCTGCAACATTATCGCCTGCATTAATACATGCAAAAGAAGCTGGCATGCAGTTAATATTCACCAGCCGGGAAGAATATGCCAAAAAGAAAATTCCTGATGAACTATTAATTGAAGAAAATTATATTATCAATGAAGGCGGATATGGCAAAATGGGTGCCGCAGGTGCCGCAACTATTTTAGAGTACTGTGACAAAGAAAATTATACCCATATTTGTTGTGCAACAGGTACCGGTACAATGATAGCAGGAATAATTAACGGCGCCCCGATACAACAAAATATTATTGGCATAAGTGTTTTAAAAAATAATTTAGCGGTTGAAGATGCTATAAAATCATTGATCAGTGAAGAAAAAAATAACTATCATTTATTTCATGATTATCATTTTGGAGGATATGCTAAGCACAAACCCGGATTGATAGATTTCATGAACAGCTTCTATCAACAAACAAAAATCCCATCCGACTTCGTTTATACTGCTAAACTATTTTTTGCCATTACCAGTCTTATTAACAACAACTTCTTTGAGCCAGGATGCAGGCTATTGCTTATCCACAGCGGAGGATTGCAGGGAAATGCTTCCTTAAGGAAGGGAACGTTAATATTTTAGATTTTTTCGTTACCTGCCCTATCTTTGTTATTACTGATAAAAGAATCCAATCCTTTTTTCGTTGTATTGGCATGAAAAAACTGATCGCTCCCTTTTTACTTTTCCTCTTTGTGTTTAATATTATTCTGTCTGCACAGGATACACTGCCAAAATTTTCTTTAAGAAATATTGGTAACAATCGCATTATTATTGGCTGGGTAAATAATTTTTCGGTTATTAAACAAATCAGTATTCAACGGTCATTTGATAGCCTTACCGGTTATAAAACTATCCTGACTGTACCAGATCCCACTTCACCACAAAATGGTTATGCAGATACAAAAGCTACCAACGACCATATGTTTTACAGACTTTATATTTTGCTGGATAAAGGCATTTACGTATTCAGCAAGGCCATGAAGCCTATCCGGGATACAACAAATAAAATTGATCCCCTGACCAATAGAATTATACTACAGGGAATGGATACCCTTGTAACAGATCCCGTCAGCTCTGGAAACAATAAAAACAGGTTTCCCGGATTTATGCCTTCGTTATATGTTTACACTAACAGGGATGGATATGTACGGATATCCCTGCCCGAAAATGAAAAGTCAAAGAAATATGCTATTAAGTTTTTTAAAGATGATCAAACTTTCCTTTTTGAATTAAAAGATATAAAAGAACAGGATTTCAAAATAGATAAATCTAATTTCTATAGTGCCGGGTGGTTCCGGTTTGAACTATATGAGGATGGAAAGCTTTTTGAAAAACATAAGTTTTATATAGATAAAGATTTTTAAGCTAAGCTTTTAAAAAATGTAAGAGAAGCTTCAAACACTTTTTCAAAATTCCGTTTCATCTTTTCTTTCACTTCATTCATATCCAGTTTATATCCTAATTCTTTCTCAATAGAGGTAACCTGCTTATTAACGATACCGCAGGGAATAATATGATTGAAGTAAGAAAGATCCGTATTTACATTTAATGCAAATCCATGCATAGTAATCCAGCGGCTGCAACGTACACCGATGGCACAAATTTTCCGTTCTCTTCCCATTACACCTGGTTCTATCCACACTCCCGTTTCGCCTGATGAACGATCTCCTTTAATACCATATTCTGCTATCGTTAAAATAATAACTTCTTCGAGATTGCGTAAGTATTTACCGATATCGGTATAGAATTTTTCTAAGTCCAGAATAGGATAACCCACAAGCTGATCCGGCCCATGAAAAGTAATATCTCCACCACGGTTAGTATTAAAAAACTGTATACTTTTTGCCTTCAAATCATCTTCGCCGAGCAACACGTTTTCTTTATTGCCACTTTTACCTAATGTGTATACAGCAGGGTGTTCTACAAAAAGCAAATAGTTGACCGTTGACGGTTGTTCGATCACTGTATCAATTTCTGTAATTACCGATTGAAAAGTTAACGATTTCTTCCGCACATTTCCCTGTAAAAGACTTTCCTGGTAGTCCCATGCAGATTGATAATCCATCAATCCTAAATCCTGAAATATTACTGGTTGTTTACTCATTTAAAACACAAATCTACCAACAAAAAGTCATCCGTTATCTTTGCCGCTGCACATACCTGACAAAAAAGAAAACAACAATGAAAGAAGAAGCAGATAAAGAAGAACAGGATATTAATGATACCAGCGATGAGCTGTATGAACGTTTCAATATCATCATTGATAAAGGTCAGGATCAGCTCCGGATTGATAAATTTTTGGTGAGCCGTATAGAAGGTGCTACCCGTAATAAAGTTCAAAAAGCTATTAATGCCGGTATGGTACTGGTAAATGATAAAGAAATAAAATCCAATTATAAAATAAAACCGCTGGATGCCATTATTGTTTACTCTGATTCAAACCCGGAAGAAAAAGATGTAGTTCCGGAAAAAATGGAACTGAATATTGTTTATGAAGATGCTGACCTGATGATCGTTAATAAACCTGCGGGGATGGTAGTACATCCCGGCAGCGGTAATTATTCGGGAACATTAATCAATGGAGTAGCTTTTTATTTACAACAAACTAATCCTGCTATTTCCGAAGATCTGTTACCGAGGTTTGGATTGGTTCATCGCATTGATAAAAATACTACCGGTTTATTGGTGCTGGCCAAAACTGATAAAGCCATGCGTCAATTGGCTAAACAGTTTTTTGATCACACTGTAAAAAGACAATACATCGCACTGGTGTGGGGTGATGTGCAGAATGATACCGGAACTATCAGAGCACATGTAGGCCGTAACGTACGGTTCCGGAAATTATTTGAAGCCTATCCTGATGGAGAAAATGGTAAGGAAGCTATTACTCATTACACCGTATTGGAACGGTTTGGTTATGTAACACTGGTACAGTGTGTGTTGGAAACCGGCCGCACTCATCAGATAAGGGTACACATGAAATATATTGGTCATCCTTTATTTAATGATGATACGTATGGCGGTGATAAAATTGTAAAAGGAACCGTATTTACCAAATATAAACAGTTTGTAGATAATTGTTTTGCCATCTGCAAACGCCAAGCCCTTCATGCAAAAACATTAGGCTTTGTACATCCATCAACTGGTGAAGAAAAGTTATTCGAATCTTCATTGCCTGATGATATGGAGCAGGTAATTGAAAAATGGAGAAAGTATTCGCAGTCGGTTGGTAAATAATTATGCCATAGAAAAAATAGTTACCCAGCTGCAATACTACTATCA
>JBKJXQ010000039.1:0-3864 GCA_046716235.1 Chitinophagaceae bacterium | reverse complement strand
TGGTTCTTTGTATTCAAAATAATCCCGGTACTTCTGTGCTTCTTCTTCGTCTTTCTTACTGTTCAGCACTCTTGATGAAACCACCGCTTCTTCAGTAAATAGTTTACGGATAGTATTTCTTGCCTGTTCATTTTCTGCAATCCATTCTGCCATGATGTCTCTTGCACCTTGCAATGCATCCGCAATATCTTTTACCTGCTCTGTAATATATTTTGCAGCTTCTTCTTCTATATTTATAGATGATTGGGTAAATAATAAAGTAGCCAACGGCTCTAATCCTTTTTCAATTGCAACCGTGGCTTTAGTTTTTCGTTTGGGTTTATACGGTAGGTAAATATCTTCCAGTTCCGTGGCTACTACACAATTCTCAATACGTTGCTTTAGTTCCGGCGTTAGTTTACCAGCTTCTTCTATTGTTTTAAGAACGGTCTCTTTTCTTTTATCGAGCTCTGTAAAATATTTCAACTGTTCAATTACATTCCCGATTACCACTTCATCAAGGTTGCCGGTAGCTTCTTTACGGTAACGGGCTATAAAGGGAATAGTAGAACCTTCGGTATGTAAATCATAAATACTGCTGACCTGTTTCAATGAAATGTTTAATGCGGCAGCTATCTTTTGTGAGTATTTCAGTTCCATAGGTATTTTGTTTGGGGTGGCAAATCTAAGGGGAGCAGAAGAAGAAAAAAATTTTGTTTGTTACGATAAAAATATGGAAAGAAATACAGGGAATTTATTTGCCAGCTTCCTGTTCTTTGGGCATCGTCCCTTGCAAGTTTATCCTGAGGTAACGAAGGGCACTTTTCATCGTTCAGTTCTTTGGGCATCAACCCACCCCAATTCACTATAGCATTTAGTTATCCTCAACTCACTCCTCCCCGGAGGGGAAGAGTTTTAAAGAATTATTTTTCCCTTTTATAAAATTCAATGGGACATAGACGGTAAATTTAAAAGAAAGGGTTCTTCCCCTCCCCGGAGGGGCGATCTAAATGAAATTTATATTTAGGGAGATTGGGGTGGGTTGCCCATCCGTGTTACAGCTGTTGAAGTGTGCGACGCAACAAAAGCCGATAGTAGCACTAAAGCTGGTTACATTATTTCTTAACTGTAAAACGTACTCCAGCAAAAAAACGGATGCCCTGGTTAGGTGCATATACATACGATGGATCGAAGCTGAGTGCATAGGGGTTTTCAGCAGTAGCTAAAATATTGCCTCCGGCATCATACTTTACTTTTTTATCAAAAGGGTCATGCGAACGGGCAATGATGAAGGGTGTATTTTTTGCAGGTGTCCAGTTCAGTAAATTTTTTATACCGCCAAAGAATTCCAACTTCTGGTTAAGCAATTTTGAAAATTGAATATTCTGAATACTCCACACCGGTGAGTGATCAGGCCTTGGATCTGTTTTGGATAATAAAGGCAGCCTCATAGGTCCATAAATATTTCCGGTATAATCAATAGTAAATCCCACAGAGGGAAAAATATAAGTAAGGGCCCAGGTACCGCTCCATTTCTCCGTAAGTACGGGTTGTTGCTTTGTTTTATCCCCTTGTACTTTTTCTACTTTGGCCACATCCTGCATCGTTCCGCCTAATAAACTTTTAAAACGGTGGCCTATATTCAATTCAAGATTAAGTGTTACTCCTTTTGAAGCAGCATATCCATCCAGGTTTTTATAAATAATTTTATTGGGGTCAGTATCGTAATCAGGAATTATCTGGTTGCTGAAAAAAGAATACCAGGCAGAGGCATCCACATTCAGTGATACATGTTTCCAACGATAATATTTTGTATAATTAAGATTAACATTAAAACTTTTTTCAGGGTTCAGTGATTCTTTTACTTCTACCGCTCTGGCCCCGGTAAGTGCGGCATGCTCTTCAGTAAATAAACTTACCACCCGGAAGCCTGTTCCTGCATTTAAGCGCAACACCTCTTTATCTTTCATAGCCCATTTCCAGGCAATACGTGGCGTAATAATACTTTTATGAATGGAGTGATAATCGTAACGAAGACCAAGCAATAGTAAATGTTTATTACTTAGTTTCCATTCATCCTGTACAAAAATTCCGGGAATTACATATTCATCTGGCTTACTGTTGCCGGTAATAGTATCAACAGTAGCGGTAGAGTTATCATCATAAAAATTATACCGGACTGCAGAACCGATAAGTAAATTGTGCAAAGCACCGGCTTGCTTGTCCCAGGTAAACTGGCCAAAAGCGATACGTTGTTTGCCGAGATACGGAATAGTTCCGTAATATGAATCCTGGTTATGTCCCGTAGCAGAAAAAGAAAAGAATATTTTTTCTCTTACCGGCATTTGATAATTACCAATCAGCTCCCAGCGGTTGGTGTAAATACTTTCTCCATAAAGGCTATCAGTTCCCCTGAAGCTTTTATTATACCGGATATCGCCACCCCAGCGATTTTCATAAAAGTAACGACCTGCCAAAGTAGCTACCCGATTATTATTCCGGGCAAAACTTAATTTGTTGAAAACAGAAATACGGTGCTGCAAGGTTACATCTGTAAATTGGTCATTATTCTTATCTACTTTATTTTGATAATTAAAATAATTGATGCCCAGTAAAGAAATTGCTTTTTTACCAACATTGAATTTGGTTCCGATATCAAGATTATGTTCCAGCCAGTTAGTCGTCATAAAATTGGCGGTAAATAATGGAGCTTTCTCAGGCGATTTGGTAATGATGTTGATTAATCCCCCGATAGCTTCAGAACCGTAGAGACCTGATGCGGGACCTTTGACAATCTCCACCCTTTCTATTAACTGTGTAGGGATACCGAATAATCCATATACTGAGGCCAGGCTGCTTACAATCGGCATCCCGTCAATAGTAATCATAGTGTAGGGCCCTTCAAGTCCATTGATATGAATATCTCCTGTATTACAAACACTGCAATTCAATTGCGGACGTACACCATTTACATTTTGCAAAGATTCAAAAATACTTGGTGTTGGATTTTTTTTAAAAAATTGTGGGGTGTATACTTCCACCGACACAGGACTTTCTGATTTTTTAACGGATCGTAATGTGCCACTTACTACCACGCCATCCAATTCTTTTTGCTGCGATATTAATTGTATTACTACATGTTCCTTTATACCCGGAGTAAACAACATTGTCTCAAAACCTACAGCGGTTATCTGTAATGATTTGGGAGAAGATAATTGCAAAGTGAATTTGCCTTTTTCATCACACAATACAGAACCAGAAGAATCCCCGAATGATACAGTAGCACCAGGAACAGGATCGCCTGTCTGTGCATTTATTACTTCTCCATGAATAGTTCGCTGGCCCAGCGTAACAAAACAAGAGCATAAAAAAAATATAATAAGTAAATAGTGCTTCATTTTTAAAGGAATATAAACATATTTTTTAGACTTGTCTAAATTTTAATTTAGTCAAATATAATAATAATCAATTTATAAGCCAAAAAAAATACCCTTGTGGGAAAAAATTATTTTGAAGACCGGACCTGGGTGCCAGACTGACCTAATTCTAAAGAGCGGTGATGAAAAAAGTTTGCTGAATGTGAACCGCCTTACTTTCGGTTTAAAACACCGAGAAATGTTCTTTCTACACTTATCTGCCAGCTATTAGTTGCCATACGTTCCATAATACCGCTTGCCTCGAAGCGATGGCCAATATTTACTTTAAAATTACTGTTGAAGATAAATTGTAATGCAGGGGCTATATCAATATAATGCTTTTTGTTATCCAGGGTTTGCTGCACCAGTATTTCCGTGTAAAGATTCAGGTTCATCTGTTTGTAATTGCTATACTCTTTGGGAAACAATAAATACCCCGCTGATAAAGAATAATTCATAGCCTGGTAAT
>JBKJXQ010000038.1:0-3853 GCA_046716235.1 Chitinophagaceae bacterium | reverse complement strand
TTGTGAATTGTTGGGATGTAATTAAATAATGCCTGAAGTCAGAAAGAAATATCCCTGATCGCCTGGGTTTTGTTTCTGACTTTCCAACTTTCTAATTCTCATCTTTCCCGTCTTTTAATTTATCAATCATGGATGCTACATTGGTTTTATTAGCTTGGTCTGGGGCCAGTGGTAAAGCAAGTTTTGCATATTTTAATCCATTTTTAAAATCACCAATTGCAGAATAGCCTCTTGTCATTCCCATAAGTGTAGCGAACTGGTTTGGATATTTTTCAAAATTTGTTTTAAAAACTTCAAAAGCCATCTGGTTAAGTTTCATTCTATCATATAGCAACGAAGGTTTGCACTATCTACCTGAATTTAATTGCAGAATTATCATTTCATTTTTTTATATTTTATTCTTCTTTTTTAAATTTTTTTTTACAGAAAATCAATTTCTCCATTAAATAATAATTGCCCCGAAATAATTTTTAAAAAAATATTGAATCTATTTTTGAATATACCAGTTAATTATGAAATGCTATTACTCAGGATGTTTTTAGCAGGGTATTAAAATAATTGATTTGAATTATGTAATGTTTCAGATTGTGGCAGAATTATAGGCAAGCAGGCCAGTCTGAATAACGATAAGTTACTATAGAACTTTTCGAAGCTGGAGATAAGCATTTTTACGTACACCTGCCACGCCTAATACTTAATTATTAAAAATAGCAGATGAAAAGCTATGTTTTGGGGGGTAGGTGAAATATTTTTGTACTGTACCCTAATTTAAAATAAATCCAACACCCATGAAAAATTTCCACCTTTACAAAGGAGTGTTATTCCTTTTTGTTATTGGCCTGTTATTAAATGCATGCCAGAAAGAAAAATCCTCATCACCATTAAATGAACTATCCACCAATAATGTATCGCAAAGATCAGGTGGAGTACTGGCTGATGATCCAGTAGCGGTTAGCAGAGTTCCGATGATTGTATCTAAAGAATTTTTAGCTCAAAATTCAGCAGTCCTGTCATCTTTTTTTATAGCACCTTCCTACAGAGGGAAGCCAATAAAAATTATTGCTGATATTACTTCACCCACAGTTAGTATTACTTCTCCTTCAAATAGTGCAACTATTTCAGGCGCCATCAACGTTACCGTTAATGCCAGCGATAACGTGGGAGTTAAAACAGTAAACTTACTTGTTGATGGAGTTGCTGTTGTTAGCAGTAATATATCACCTTTCATCATTACCTGGAATTCAGCAACGGTTGTCAATGGTATGCATACATTATCAGTCACTGCTGTCGATGCAGCTGGTAACAAAGGATCAAGTACAGTACAGGTATCTGTAAGCAATGTTATAGTGGGAGATATTACATCACCGATAGTTACCCTCAGTTCCCCAAATGATCAATCGTCGGTTACCGGAACTGTAAATGTAACCATGAGTGCAAGTGATAACGTTGGCATTAGTACAGTAAGCATTAGTATTGACAATACAGTAGTAAGTACTTCTACCAATTATTCCTGGAATACTGCTAATTCTCCTTCAGGTGTTCATCTTGTTACTGCTACGGCAAAAGATGCAGCAGGCAACCAGGGCACAAAATCTGTAAGTGTAACTATCAATACTGTTGTAGTGGATCCTCCGGCAAGTTCTGGATTTCAATTAGCAATGCCTCCGGTAGGTGCGCAGGGAGGCGAGGGTTCCTGTGCTGCATTTGCAATCGGTTATGCTGCCCGTTCAGCAGAATATTATTACCGGTCGGGAGCCACCTCATACAGTTATGCAACAAATATTTTCAGCCCGGAATTTTTATATAATCAAACAAAATTCAGTATAGATTGTGGGTCTGGCACCAGCATGCAAATAGCACTTGATCTTATAATCGCAAAAGGAATATCAACCTTCCAGTCAATGCCATATAGTAGCAGCAATGGATGTTCATTGATGCCCACCACCACGCAATTATCAGAAGCATCGAAGTATACTATCAGTGGATATTCAAAGATAATTAACACAGACAAGGCAGCCATTAAATCAATGATTTCACAAAAGCATCCTGTAATTGTTAATGTTATAGCAGACGATTCTTTTATTAATGCAAAAACGGGATTTATATGGAAAACATATTCGGGTTCCGGAAGCCTGCCACATTGCATCGTAATTTGCGGATATGACGATTCAAAAAATGCTTATAAAGTAATGAATTCATGGGGAACTGCCTGGGGTGATGGAGGATTTAGTTGGATTGATTATGATTTTATGCCTGTAAAGGCAGGGTATTATTGTTATGTAATTAATTAAAAAATATTTTATCATACTATTTTAAAAAATCCCTGTTCATTGTTACAGGGATTTTTATTGGAATATTTTTTTATTGTTTTTACGAAGAAGTATCAATTCATACAGACATCATTAACATTCATAATAATAAATCTAAACTTTATTATAAAAAAGGCTGCCCCGAAGGACAGCCTTATCTTTCGGATTTTCACTAATTAATTATTGATGAATATTAATCAGTTTACCGGTTACCTGCTGATCGCCAACCTTAAGAATATAGAATTGGTTCGTTCTATTCAGGGCTGGTACATTGTATTCAACAATTTGTCCTTTACCATTAAATATCTGGCCTTTAAAAACAGTCTGTAATTTTTGCCCAAGAGAATTATATATTTCCAGACTGGCCGGTCCTGATACGCCAGATTTAATTTCAAATCTTACTTTATCGTTGAACGGATTGGGATATGCAGAAACACTGAGTTTATTAATCACAGCTTTTCCCGGTTGTTTTGCAAGGACATTTGTTAAAGTATTCTCCTGACAATAACCCAAGAAATATCTGCATTCATCAAAGCCATTATTAAATGCATCCACAGCATTATTAATATCACTGAAGGATGGAACACCATTTACTCCGGGAGTTTTAGTGCCACCTAACACAGCATTAGCGAGATTAAGTAAATCCATAACAGTTGCTCCGGCTCCCAGATAATTAACTACATTCTGATTTACCTGGAAAGATCCTGATGAAGTTAGCAGACAACCAGAACCAATAGGCAAAGTACCCAGAATTCCGTTTTTCAACCGTACATTAAGGCTTAAGGTTATTGTCTGCGATAAAAGCACATTATTAATCCTTCCTTGTCTGGTTAAATAATTATCTGTAAAACATGATTGCAGAATATTGCATTGGCCGGTAAATACCAAGGCTGTCGGAGTGCTGCCTCCGGGCATAACATTGTTCACTCTTGTCCAGCTGCCAGCAGGAATCAGGATAGAATTTCCTGCTGCACTGCCAACGATAATATCTGTAGATAATATACCGCTACTTTGCATTAAAGCCAACCCATTCTTATTGCCCCAGAACCCTTGAGTATAACTACATACAAGACATTGCTTAGTTGTGGCTTCATAATTACAAACCAAAGGACTTAAACTTGTATTCGCAAAGGTTTTGGTCAATGTCAACGTAAAGTTTTGTGAACCTGCTGTAACAGAAACTGATTGCTGACCATTGGGCGCATTAATTATTGCTCCATTATTTGCAGACCATACCCACGTTTCATTTGTATTTGGGGCTACATCAGCACTATAACTATTAGTAGAACCAGTACATACTGGTACTATAACAACCGCAGGGCATGAACCAATTGTATTTATATTAACGGAGCAAGTTGATTTTTTGGAACAACCAGTAATTGTATTAGTCACCGTAACTTCAAAATTAACTGTTCCACCTGCATCTAACAGACCAGCTGTGTATACCGGGTTTTTGATATTAGTAAAATTCAAAGAACCTGCAGCTCCGGCACCTAATGTCCATGAATAAGTATAATGTGTCGGGTCTGAATCTACGGAACCAG
>JBKJXQ010000037.1:0-2617 GCA_046716235.1 Chitinophagaceae bacterium | reverse complement strand
TGGTTTAGCCAAAGTGGTACTTGGCTTACTAGTTGTTTTGGCAGTAATTGCAGCCTCGGCATGGGCAATGAAGCAATTTGTGCAAGTAAAAGGCAAAAAGCAATCAGTGGTACAGATTGTAGGTGGTGTAAGTGTCGGTAACCGAGAGCGAGTAGTCGTTTTAGAGGTCGCAGGGCGCTGGCTTGTCGTTGTCGTTGCAGCTGGTCAAGTAAACGCGATTGCAAATTTGGATATTGTACAAAATACGTTATTACAAGGATTATCTAACGATCAAACAGCCTTAGATGCCGATATTGCTAATCTGCAAATGCACCCGGCTATCAATCGTATGGCTAATCATACCTTTGCAAATTGGTTAAAAAAGTCTTTAAATAAGACTGCAATATAGTTACATAGCATTCATCCTACAAAGTATAAATTGAGATAAAACATGAGCTTACAATATCGTATCCAACAAAATATCGGGCAACTTATTCATGCTAATATGCGACTATTGTTAACCGTAATGTTGGCTATGTTGGCTTTGCCTGTTTGTGCTGCAGATGCTGGGGGGCTTAATATTATCAATGCTCAGGCGGCGGCTGGAGGTGGGCAAAATTATAGTTTAAGTCTGCAAACACTGTTGTTGCTAACATCACTCTCATTTTTACCAGCAGCCTTGCTGATGATGACAAGTTTTACGCGAATTATCATTGTGTTGTCGTTGTTGCGTCAAGCGTTGGGTACACAATCTTCACCTCCTAATCAGGTATTACTTGGCCTTGCCTTATTTTTAACATTTTTTGTCATGAGCCCAGTCATCGACAAAATTTATGTAGATGCTTACCAGCCACTTAGCGAAAATCGCATCACGATGCAAGAAGCAATGGACAAAGGCGCAGCCCCATTAAAAGTATTTATGCTCAGGCAAACTCGAGAAGCTGATTTAGCTTTATTCGTCAAAATGTCAGGTATCCCAAAAGTAGATGCCCCTGAAAATGTACCTTTGCGCGTATTAGTACCTAGTTTTATCACCAGCGAATTAAAAACTGCGTTTCAAATAGGTTTTAGCATACTCATTCCATTTTTAATCATAGATATGGTCGTTGCCAGTGTGCTAATGGCAATGGGCATGATGATGATGTCGCCTTCAATCGTTTCTTTACCATTTAAGCTAATGTTATTCGTGTTGGTGGATGGCTGGCAGTTGTTGCTCGGCTCATTGGCGCAAAGTTTTTATTGAAGCATGAAACGTTTATTTAACAATAATCTATTCAAACAACAATCTCGAGGTGAATCATGAATCCAGAAACCGTAATGAATTTTGGTCGTAACGCGATGGAAACCACACTCATGGTATCGGCGCCATTGTTACTTATCGTTCTGGTGATTGGTTTAATCGTGAGCGTCTTTCAGGCAGCTACACAAATAAATGAGTCGACCTTGTCTTTCATCCCCAAATTAGTCGGCGTGTTTGCTACTTTAGTCATCGCAGGGACTTGGATGCTGACAGTTATGCTAGATTACATGCGTCAAATATTTACTAGTTTTCCGATGGTATCTGGCTAATCAATAGCCTTGGCTAACATTTACAGTCATGAAACAATATTTAAAGTCATTTAAATTGAGTGCATAAAATCTCATGATTAGTGTCAGTAGCGATATTTTACAAGCATGGCTCATTGGATTGCTCATGCCATTAACGCGTATCTTAGGGTTCATCAGTGTGGCGCCAATACTGAGCCATCGTGCAATTCCAAAGCGTATTAAACTGAGCCTAGGTTTATTGCTATCACTGATTGTAGCGCCCACTTTAACTGCATTACCAGCGATTGATTTATTATCATTACAAGGCTTACTTATCATCGCGCAGCAAATGATTATCGGTATCGCTATGGGCTTTATGATGACGGTAATCTTTGCGGCTATTGATATGGCAGGGCAAGTCTGCGGCATGACCATGGGTTTAGGTTTCGCCAGTTTTTTTGATCCACAGTCACAGGGTACGACAGTGGTAATCAGTCAGTTTTTTGGCGTGCTTGGCCTATTGGTTTTTTTAAGCTTGGATGGCCATCTTTTGATGATTTCAGCATTAGTAGAAAGCTTTCAGTCCTTCCCTATCAGTCTCACATCAAGTGGAATCAATGGGATGAAAATCGCGCAGTGGGGCAGCAAGATATTTAGTATAGGCTTGCAATTAGCGTTGCCAGTCATCGCAGCTTTACTCATCACCAATATAGCACTGGGCATACTCACACGCACTGCGCCGCAGCTTAATCTATTCGGCATTGGCTTCCCAATCACCATTGGTATTGGGTTTTTAGTCATTTCATTGATGTTGCCGTCAATGGCATTGCCACTCCAGCAGTTTATTCAAGAGGGTATATTAGCGGTTAGGCAAGTCGGCGGTTTATAAAAGATTCAATAAAAAGCCGCTATTTACAGCGGCTTTTTTGTGAATGTTAACTGAATATTAGCGTTTAAATAATATCAAATAGCGATAATGAGGATGTTTTAACGAATGACTTTTGTGCAGCTTCTAATATCGTTTGTTGTTTAGCTAAATCAGACAATGCCTTGGTGTAATCTAAATCTTGTAAATCAGATAAATTTTGCTCATACGCTATCGTAGCTGAAG
>JBKJXQ010000036.1:0-3059 GCA_046716235.1 Chitinophagaceae bacterium | reverse complement strand
ACTTTACATTCCAGCCACCCTGCTTTAATTTATCTCCTCATTATCCTTATTGCTCTTTCCAAGTGGTTCTGCATCGCCATTTGTTTCAACATCAATGCTATCAATTGTTTCTTCCCTTACCACTTCTTCAGGAGTATTTTGTATCTCTTCATTCATAACCGGTGCTAAAACTGCAACAGGTTTTTTTACAACTTTAGCCGGACTTTTCTTTTTTGCTGCAACGGCTTTTTTTGCAACTGATTTTTTAGGGGCAACTTTTTTTACAGCCTTTTTTGCAACTTTAGATTTTTTAGGAGCCGCTTTCTTCTTTATTACTTTTTTTGCAGCTTTCTTTTTAACTACTTTCACTTTTTTAGGGGCTGCTTTCTTCTTTACTGCTTTCTTCACAACTTTTTTCTTAGATGTTGCTTTCTTGCGGCTGATTTTACTTTTTGATACTTTCTTTTTAATTGATTTTGTAATTTTTTTTGATGCTTTCTTTTTAGTAGCCATGACAGTTGAGTTTAAATGTTAGGAACAAACAAGTATTTATTGAGGAGTTTAAAATTACAACTACATTTATTTATAAACTATTATAATATAAAAAATTTACAGGTATTATTTCAAATCCTGAACTAAGCAGAATACATGTGAAATTTAAAAAAGTAAATCAGCATTCTGGTAAGCTCAACGGAACATTCACGGCCAATCCCCCATCCGCAGTTTCTTTGTATTTACTGTTCATATCCAGTGCCGTATCCCACATGGTTTTAACCACACTGTCGAGAGATACTTTTGCAAAATCAGGAGTGCTTTGTAAGGCAAGTTGAGAAGCAGTAATAGCTTTGATAGCTCCCATTGTATTTCTTTCTATACAGGGCACCTGTACCAAACCTCCGATCGGATCGCAGGTAAGGCCAAGATGATGTTCCATAGCGATCTCAGCAGCCATCATCACCTGTTTCTGTGTGCCGCCCATACATTCTGTTAATCCCGCAGCGGCCATTGCAGAAGATACGCCAATCTCTGCCTGGCATCCACCCATTGCAGCAGAAAGAGTAGCTCCTTTTTTAAAGATGCTTCCTATTTCTGCAGCCGTTAATAAGAATTGTATAATTTTATCATCATTATCCTGATAGCTGTCCTTGCAAAATGCAATATAATATTGCAGTACTGCGGGAATAACACCGGCGGCCCCATTAGTTGGTGCCGTTACCACTCTTCCAAAAGATGCATTCTCTTCATTTACTGCTAAGGCAAAACAACTTACCCAATCTAAAGTGTAGGTAAAATCATTACCTCCTGACCGGATAGCTATTAACCAGTTGTTATAATCCGTATATTTTTTATCGCCAAGTAATTTTTTGTTCAGTTCAGCGGCCCTGCGTTTTACATTTAATCCACCGGGTAACATTCCGGGGGTATGGCAACCGCGGTAGATACATTCCTTCATCACCTTCCAGATATTTAGTATGCCTTCTTTGGTTTCTTTCTCACTTCTCCAGGCATTTTCATTTTCCATTACAATTTCACTGATGGGCATACCGGTTTTTATACACCAGTGCAACAAATCATCTGCATTATTAATGGGAAAAGCCAATTGAGCGGCATCCTTTGATAAAGCAACCTCCCCTTCCTTCACTACAAAACCGCCACCAACAGAATAATAAGTTTCTGCAATAGCATCACCATTTCTTGTTGTTGCTAAAAATGTTAACGCATTGGGGTGATAAGGCAATGTTTCTGTAATCAAAAAATCAATGTCTTCATTGGGCTCAAAATCCACTTCATGCAAACCCATTAATACCAGCTTCTTCATATTTTTAATGTCATGAATTTTAGCATCTATCTGATCGACTGGAAAAGTTACCGGATCATCTCCACACAATCCCAGCTGTACTGCTACATCTGTGCCGTGCCCTTTTCCGGTTTTAGCTAATGACCCATAAAGAAGTATTCTTACTTCGCTTACTGTTGTAAGCATATTTTTTGTTGTAATGTATGCACAAATCGCTGCGCCGCACGCCATGGCCCAAGAGTGTGGGAACTGGAGGGGCCTATTCCAATTTTAAAAATATCGAAGGCTGAAATTGGTTCGTATATCAAAATGAATATTTGAAACAAAAATACAATTAAAAAAACCCCGTCACCACCTTTTGGGCAGGACGGGGCAGAGCAAAGCAGCTAGTCGTAGCTCTATAAAACATCGATTAATTCAATCTCAAAAAATAATATGGAATAGCCGGGAATAGGACCCTTACCCGTGCATCCATACCCATAAGAAGATGGAATAATAAGTTTGATGACACCCCCTTTTTTAATAAGGGGCAACCCTAATTGCCAGCCAAGAATTACACCATTCAACGGAAAACTTACAGGGGTGACAATCTGCTGGTCGAAAATAGTACCATTGGTTAATTTACCTGTATATTTTACTTTCAACGTGGAACTCATCGTTGGCATTGGGCCGCTACCAGGATTAATAATCTCGTAGTACATTCCACTGCTATGCTTTGTAGCTGTAATAGAATTGGAGGCTGCAAAACTTAACATAGCCGCATCTTCACTTTGCACTGTTTTTTCCTGGCAGCCTTCATCATTTTTTATACAACCGTCTGAAATAAAAAGAATAAAACAAACGGATAAAAACAATACAATTTTCTTCATTATAGTTTATTTGATTTCACAGCTACAGGGATAAGACCCCGCAAAGCTTTGTTTCGCTGCAAAAGGTTGAAAAATTATTGCGATCCCTTTCTGCCCAGTAATTCTTTGTAGCGCTGCTCATTCATATCCCAGCGGTGCCGGCCAGAAAAAATAACAATAAAAACAACGGTAAGCAGCAGGGCTATTATCACTACAATTACGCTGGATGAATTGATTCCCAGCCGGACATCTGCCCGATGGTACCAACCTGAAAAGTAGTTTATAAAAATTGTTGCCGCTAAAAACACTCCTAAGGGTAAGCCGCCAGCCAGTTGCCACAGCAATTTTTTTTTGCGTAGCCTGTTTTGAGACCAGTAGTCAATAAATTTTTTTTCTTCTTCACTCAGCATTATTAAAATCCGAACTGTATTTAT
>JBKJXQ010000035.1:0-3151 GCA_046716235.1 Chitinophagaceae bacterium | reverse complement strand
AACTGCAACAGCTTACGAAATCCGCCCCGCTCATAACCCGTTTTTACGATTACCGATAGCAACTGCACTAATGCTACCAGGAAAAGAAACGAACAAAAAACATAAGAAAATAAAGTAATCGTTTCTATAATAGTTTCTTTTTTCCTGGCTATTACCACTACCTACTCAATATTTGCCCTGAACCATAACTCATCAAAATTACTATTTGATTTTTGTTGAAATTCTTCTACCGGAACTTCATCCGTATTAAGTGATATAGCAAATGGATAATTACCGGGAGGTGAAACAAGTTTGTGGTCTATATATACAGCAGTAGAATAAATAGGTGAGTTTTCAGGATCTGTTTTTTTAAATTGTTTGAAAAGCTCGGGGAATAAAGCATCCCTGCTGAAGTTCTTCGGATTGGATATAATAAAAAAAGAACCCATTTTAATATTGTCAGCATCCCTTACATCCCGGCGGGTTATATAATTAAACCTGTCAAAAGAAGTTTCGTAATAATACAAGCCTTCTATTTTAGTATCTTTCGATTGTACTTTGAGGATTGTATTCAAATCTTCATAGGAAGTGCGGTCATCATTATACAAAGGGTTACCAGCAGCATCATACGCATAGAGACGGGTGTCATATTTATTCAGATAGCCACTATAGTTCTCCCTGATTATGCTATCCCTGAATATTTTATTTTTATCCGCATCTTTTAAGCGATAAAAATTAGCTGACAGAAAATCATTATCGAGATATTGAATAGCAATACTCATTAACCGTTCGCTTGATGGATCGGTTTGTATGGCTAATTTATCAGCTACCCTTTTGCGTTTTTCCCATTCTACTTTACGATTTTCGGTGAGCATGATTGCCGCAATAGAAATGGAGAAAAGAAATATCCAGGAAAGAGTGCTGGCAATATTTATTCGTAACCGGCTGAAGATTACTCCTTGCCTGTTGAAAAGCCAGGTATATATAAGCAACCAAACTAAGACAGGTAAATAAAATAATACATCCGGATGGCCTGTACGGATGGTTAAATAAATAAGGCCTGCAAAGCTAATAGTAAAATAAACCAATACTTTCCTTTCCTGAAAAACGGAGAAAATAAACCGGAATAATAGTTGTGATAAATAATAATAAGACAACGAGAGGCAGGTAAATACCAAGAACCCGGCAATAGTATAACCATTAAGACTGAAGAAATCAGTTACATCAAAAGTTATTTTTGAATCCGATACAAGTCTTCTGATAACAGTAGATAATATAAAGGTTAGAAAAATAAGAAGGCATAGGGCCGCTAATCCTGCTATCCATTTTATTTGTAAAGAAAATCCATCAAAAAATTTTTGTTTATTATGAAGTTTTGTCCAGGCAAATAAAACTATCCAGGTAAAAAAAATGGTATTTATAAGTAAATCGCCAAGCGAACGTTGAATATGATTAGAACCATAAATTGCCGGATCAAATAATTCAAACTGACGGAGGTTTAATAAAGCCGGAAAAAAATAAGTGGCAGCCCTTGTAAAAAAAATAAGTAGTATTAAAAGTCCTATAGATTTCCAGGCTCCTTCTTTTCTTGCTACTGACTCCGTTACCAAATAGAAAAAAATAAATAACAGTAACAAGGCCCCGAATCGCAGAAAAATGGTTTGCCTGTCATTATAAGGAACAGCTGCGGAAGCCATTTTATCCAGATAGAAAAGTGTTTTACCGGATTTCGTTTTTACCGGTAGCCCCGAAACCTTATCGCTTATAACAACTCTTTTATCTGCAGTAGAGCTGAAAAAGAATTGCTTCGGCAAATAATCAGTCTCAATAAAAAAATCAGACCGCACAGGAATCATCGCAAATGAAAGTACTTTTCCGGTTTCCTTGCCTTTAGTAATTGTGCTTTTAATAGTGTAATACCAACCATTAGAAAGATGAAGAAAATATTCCCCGTCATTTGCAGGTAACATTTCCGGTGGAGGGACAATCAATTGATCACTCCAGAATTTCATATCAGTATAACCAAAAGTATTTACAGTATATAAAAAAAAACCGTAGGGTTTTGAAGCAAGATGAGAAAACTCATTCAACTTTTCCGTACCGTTTAGCAAACGGTTAATGAAGGAAGTGTCTTTCAGAAAAAGATTGTAATCATCCTGGTTTCGGTGCAAATATTTTTCTGCCAGTTTTATTTCCTGTATTACAGACGACCTGTTACTGTAAAGTTTATTAAAAAAAAAAGAAAACGTAAAAAGGATTACCGAAAATATCAGCAAGCTGTACTTTGTTAACAATATATTTCTACTGTATGGCTTCACTGCTGCCGTTGCTTTTGTTTGATAGTATTCCAGATGGCATCCATTTCCTGGAGAGTCATATTTGTCAGATCTTTACCATTTTGCAACGCTTCTTTTTCCATTTGTGTAAAACGGTGAATGAATTTTTTGTTCGTTCTTTCAAGTGCATTTTCGGCATCTACCTGCAAAAACCGTGCATAATTAATTAATGAGAATACTACATCACCAAACTCATCTTCTACCGCTCCCTGCAATTTTTCTTTATCTCCACTCCCGATGCCCGATTCCCGGTTCCTTACTGCTTCCTTTAACTCTGCTATCTCTTCTTCTACTTTACTCCAAACTTGTTGCTTGTCATCCCATTCAAACCCAACCTGTTTAGCCTTTTCCTGCAGCCGCATTGCTTTTACTGTTGCAGGCAATGACTGCGGCACGCCACCTATAACAGATTTTTTTCCTTCCTTTAATTTTATCTTTTCCCAATTTCTTTTTACATCATCTTCGTTACTAACCGCAACGTCGCCATATATGTGAGGATGCCTTGTAATTAATTTTTCACAGACGCCGTTAATAACATCTTCTAATAAAAACTTTTCTTTTTCTTGTCCGATTTTTGCATAGAATATAATATGCAATAATAAATCGCCCAGTTCTTCCTTTATTCCAGTCCAATCTTCATCAGTGATAGCATCTGCCAATTCATAGGTTTCTTCAATAGTCAGTTGACGGAGTGTTTGTATAGTTTGCTTTTTATCCCATGGGCATTTTTCCCGCAATTCATCCATTATTGTGACTAAACGTAGAAAAGCATCGCCGGATTTTGTAGACATATATTATATAAATTAAAGTGTAACAGCAGATAAAAACATGAACAT
>JBKJXQ010000034.1:0-3742 GCA_046716235.1 Chitinophagaceae bacterium | reverse complement strand
CTTTTGACAAAATTGCGGGCCATTTCCAGGTGTTGCTCCTGGTCTTTACCCACGGGAACATAAGATGCACGGTGCAAAATAATATCGGCTGTCTGCAACACCGGGTAAGTCAGCAATCCTGCATTAATGTTTTCAGGATGCTGCCGTACCTTATCTTTAAATGTTACCGTTTTTTCCAGCTCTCCAATATAAGCCAGCATATTCAGGTACAAATACAACTCTGACGTTTCAAAAATATGGCTCTGGCAATACAATGCAGCTTTATCAGGGTCAAGACCACAAGCAATATTTTCGGATAATACCCGGTGCACATTTGTTTTAAGTTCTTTCGTATCCGGATGAGTAGTGAGAGAATGTAAATCGGCCACCATAAAATAACATTCAAATTCTTCCTGCATCCGCACATAATTTTTTACAGCCCCCAAATAATTACCCAGGTGTAAAAAACCAGTGGGACGGATGCCACTCATTACTATTTTTTTCTGCATATCCATGAAGCGGCGAAGATAAGAAAATGAGTTCTGATGAGAGAGGTAATAGGATTCTTTGAAATCACCATATCCTTCAGACCTCATACATCTGACTTCCGACTATCTTTGTTTCATGGAAATAAACGATGTAATGGTAGACAAACTGGCTCATCTTTCCAGGCTGCAGTTTAATGAAACAGAAAAAGATGAAATTAAAAACGACCTGCAGCGGATGATCGTATTTGTAGAAAAGCTCAATGAGCTTGACCTTATTGGAGTAAAGCCAATGCTTTTTATGAGTGAAGAAGTGAATGTGCTGAGGGAAGACGAAATAAAAGGATCAATAAGCCGGGAGGAAGCATTAAGAAACGCACCACTGCATGATGAACAATTTTTTAAAGTCCCGAAGGTGATTAAACCTCCAACTCCGCCATCTGGCGAAGAGTAAAGAATAAAATAGTTATTCTAAAACATATTATTACCAATGCAATCAGGAACTAAAGAAAATTTGCAGTATCCTATTTCTGGGAACCGGTGTATTATTCATCTTTTCAATATTCAGAAAAGCTATTTCATGGGCAAGCATGAATTGCAGGTACTGAAAGGCCTTTCCCTTGATATTTTTAAAAATGAATATGTAGCCTTGATGGGGCCTTCCGGTTCCGGTAAAAGCACCTTGATGAATATTATAGGTTGTCTCGATACACCCGGTGGAGGAAAATATATTTTAAACGAACAGGATGTAAGCCAGATGGTAGACAATGCATTGGCAGAAATACGCAACAAAGAAATTGGTTTTGTTTTTCAGCAGTTTAACCTGCTACCCCGACTAACCGCTTTGGAAAATGTAGCACTTCCATTAGTATACGCAGGTATAGGAAGAAAACAAAGAAATGAAAAAGCATTGCATGTGCTGGATATGGTCAATCTTACTGACCGCAGCCATCATAAACCAAATGAATTATCGGGGGGGCAGTGCCAGCGGGTAGCTATCGCCAGGGCTTTGGTTAATGATCCTTCAATTATTCTGGCTGATGAACCTACCGGTAACCTGGATTCAAAAACCTCGTCGGAGATAATGGGTATTTTCGATGATATACACTCCAATGGCAACACGGTAATACTGGTTACGCATGAAGAAGATATTGCTAACCATGCCCATCGCATTATTCGATTGCGGGATGGGATTATTGAAAGTGACAGGAATAGAGAGCCGGTATCTGTTCATGGTTTATAGTGGATGAATTATATCAAACAGGTTGCTGATAGTTTTCTTACACATTTTAGAACCGAATCATTTTACCTTTGTTGCATCTTATATTCAACGTTCAGCCCCCTTTATGAACGCTGAATCATAAATTATAAACTTTCCCATAGCAATGAAAATATATACTAAAACAGGAGATAAAGGAACTACCTCATTAATCGGTGGCACCAAAGTTCCAAAATCTCATCTCCGTATTGAAGCATATGGAACGGTAGATGAGTTGAATTCATATATCGGTTTGTGCAAAGACCTGATAGGGGATGAACAGGGGAAAAAAGTTTTACTGGAAGTGCAGGATCGTTTGTTTACCATCGGTTCTTCTTTGGCTTGTGATCCTATTAAAGCACCAAAAATGCGGATACCGGATTTAAAAGAACCGGATGTAGAATAGCTCGAAAAAGAAATGGACCACATGAATGAAACTATTGCACCGATGAAGAATTTTATTCTCCCCTGAGGTCACACTATTCTATCACAAATGCATATAGCCCGTTGTGTTTGCAGAAGAGCGGAGCGTTGTTGTGTAAGATTAGAACTGGAAAGCCTGGAAGTAGAGCCTATCATTATTAAATACCTCAATCGCCTCAGCGACTATTTATTTGTATTAAGTCGTTACAGCGGTCATCAAATGAAAGTAGAAGAAATTCCATGGAAACCGAGGCTATAAAAAAAATTAGCTGTTAACAATTTTCCCATCTTTCATATACAGCACCCGGTCGCTTAGTTTAGCCAATTCTTCGTTATGAGTAACGATCAGAAATGTCTGATTGAATTTTTCCCGTAAATCAAAAAATAATTGGTGCAATTCTTTTGCATTGGCAGAATCTAAATTACCGGTAGGTTCATCTGCCATTACAATATCCGGATTGTTTATTAATGCCCTCGCTACTGCTACCCGTTGCTGCTCACCGCCACTCATTTCATTCGGTTTATTTTCCATACGATGGGCAAGGCCCAGCATTTTCAATAACTCTTCCGCCTTTTCTTTTACCTCCGTTTTTTTTCTGCCAGCCAGCCAGCCTGGTATGCACACATTTTCCCAGGCAGTAAATTCCGGTAATAAATGATGAAATTGGAATACAAAGCCTATATGTTTATTTCTAAAGGCCGCCAGCTTGTTACCGGATAATGAATTTATCAACATGTCATTCATCTTTACTTCTCCCATATCTGCATTATCCAATGTACCCAGAATATGCAGCAAAGTACTTTTGCCTGAGCCGGAAGGACCGGATATGGCCGCCACTTCGCCCTTCTCAATATTGATATCTACACCTTTCAGTACTTCCACTTTTCCGTATCTCTTGTGAATATTTTTTCCGGTAATCATGCAGCCAAAAATGAGTTTAATAAATCAAATATCATTAAAAGAAGCCCTCCGGCAAAAACTGTAATGGCAGTAATTACCAATTTTTTTAAAATGCTTAAAAATCAGGTAAACAATAAAGGATTTGGAAAATTGGTTAATAAAGCTACATTTGCCGAAAATTAGGGTGACAACCCCATAAAAATTAAACCCCTGCGAAGATGTTTTGGACACTAGAATTAGCCTCGTACCTCGAAGATGCCCCCTGGCCAGCCACAAAAGATGAGTTGATAGATTATTCTATCCGTAGCGGTGCACCGCTGGAAGTAGTAGAAAATCTTCAGGAACTGGAAGACGAAGGTGGTGATGTATATGAAACCATCGAAGATATCTGGCCGGATTATCCTACCCAGGAGGATTTTCTTTTCAACGAAGATGAATATTAACCCCACTTTCTTAAAGGGAGTTAGAAAAAGTATTATACAATCAATGCCGCTGAAATTTCAGCGGCATTTTTAATTATTTACCCGGCAGCAGTACTATCCGAAGGATCCTTCGGACTATCAACTTCGTTGCCCGTCCGAATGGTAAGGCCGGGCGGACGACGCTCCGTTCAGGGTTCTGTTCACTGCTGAGGATATTCTGCAACACTATTCACCTTATCCTACTGCGGCACAGCCATCTTCTGCTTTACTTCAT
>JBKJXQ010000033.1:0-3257 GCA_046716235.1 Chitinophagaceae bacterium | reverse complement strand
AGGGGCAAACCAGTTATATACTTCTGCAATATGAGAGGCTAATTGCCCCACCGACCACAACTGTGGTTGCGGTCTGTAATCCAGCGCAGAGTCAGGAATGGCATTTAATAATTTACGGGTGTTTTCTGCCTCATACAAAAACTCACCCATGAGTGCTTGCTTTATCATTTGTATAAAATTTTGTGTGTATAAATCTAATCGTTTTAATTGATTTGAATTTTATTTCCGTGATGGGGATAAATAAAAAAAATATGCCGTGGTTTTTGCCTGACTGCCGGTTGCCAGTTTTTTCTTCAATCCGCCACCTTAAACTATCAACGATTCAAATCCAAGGAAAAAAAATCTAATTTGAGGCTGTTTTATAATGCACACCTTACAATAAATCAATAACATGAAAAAAATAAACTGGGGTATTATCGGATGTGGCGACGTGACCGAAGTAAAAAGTGGTCCTGCTTTTAATAAAGTTCCCGATTCTTCACTGGTAGCCGTAATGCGCCGGAATAGTGATAAAGCCGCCGACTATGCGATGAGGCATAATGTACCCCGCTGGTATGATGATGCGACTAAGCTCATTAACGACCCTGAAGTGAATGCAATATATGTTGCTACTCCACCATCATCGCATGAGGAATATACATTAGCTGCTATAAAAGCCGGAAAATCAGTATATGTAGAAAAACCTATGGCCATATCATATACTGCCGCACTTAACATGGCACAGGCTGCCGCAGATGCGAATGTAAAATTAACCGTAGCTCACTACCGCCGGCAATGGCCATTGTTTAAAAAACTAAAACAATTACTTACTGAAAAATCTATTGGTGATGTACGCCTGGTGCGGTTGCAATTTTATACACCGGCGCTGTCCGCAGTAGAACTTGCCGTAGAAAAAAATGCCTGGCGGGTAAATCCGGCCATTGCCGGGGGTGGCCTTTTTCATGACCTTGCCCCACATCAATTGGATATACTATATCATTTATTTGGCGGGGCGCAAAAAATAACCGGCATTGCCACCAACCAGGATGGACAATATAATGCTGATAATATAGTTGCCGGAAATATCCTCTTTGACAATGGTATTGCCTTTAGCGGAGCCTGGTGTTTTGCAGCTGCCGAAGCCAGCGATCATTGCGAAATAATCGGCAGCACCGGTACACTTCATTTTAGTTTTTTTATGGGCCATTGTATAGTGCAGCAAACCAATGGCATCCGCACCCAATTTGATTTTGAAGCCCTCCCGCATGTGCAGCAACCTATGATAGAGCAAACTGTACAATATTTTTTAGGTAATGCTGATAATCCCTGCACCGGCGAAGAAGGAACTGAGATAATGCGATGGATGGAGAAGATGGTTAGTTAGAAATGTCAGTGCGAACATGGCATCTGTATTATTAACCTATCAACAATGCTGCTATTATCTTCTGTTGTGAATTTTAAGATTCAGCCAAATCAATTTTTAAAAAGCTGTTCAACACACCGTGACTGTTGTATTGAGTTTGTCCAAATATTATTCACCAACCACAGGAATAAAGACAACCTCAGGAAAATAAAATCACTAATGACAAAGGCGGGTATAAAATAATAACTGCCAGGCGTAAAATCATCTGCGAAATACGACGACTTAATTCAGTGGAGTTATTTTTATTGATTTCAGCTCAAAATCATAATCAGCGGTTAGATAAATAACTAAAGCTCTAACCCGGGATTTTGCAGCAATAACCCACGCAGGGATAGGTTCACCATTGGGAAGTTGTTTCAGAAATAATTTTAAAGTTTGTATACCGGAGGCTCTATTTAAAATCACTTCATCAACAATCACATTATCTTTATAGTCCCAATAGGAATCCACCGCTCTGAATTGGTAATTATTAAAATCAGGAATAACATTTGTTAACTCAGTTCCTGAAGTAACTGGTTTTATCAATTCATATTGAGACTTATCGGAAACTACCTCAGCATCAATCCTGAATTTGGTAGCGGTCGTATCAAAAATATTGATTGTAACTCTAAACGGATAGCAAGGCTGTCGTATATCATCATCTGGATTATCGCCTTTTCTTTTCATTCGGCAACCATGTATAATCAGTTTTTTGGTTTCTTCAT
Organism: Chitinophagaceae bacterium; assembly: GCA_046716235.1. Lineage (GTDB taxonomy): Bacteria > Bacteroidota > Bacteroidia > Chitinophagales > Chitinophagaceae > JJ008. The sequence goes on along the minus strand of JBKJXQ010000033.1, from coordinate 1,151 downwards.
TATAATTAGCCCTCTGTTCCCAATAAGTGAATTCACCCAATCCTTCAATTTTAGGTTTTTCAGGAGTTAATAAATTAGTGTATAAATTGTTATACGTAATCGCAGGATCCTGAGCTTGCTTCTCAGTTACCTTAACAGTCTCAACTTTTTTAATAGTTACGGGCTTAATAATTACTTGTGCCGTAGTTAATAAATAACTGTAAAAAAATAAGGCGAATACAATTAATTTTTTCATACTATTAAGTATTTATCTCTCAAGGTACGAATAAGTCGAGAGTAAAAAATCAATTTCATGCCACATTAATCTGCCTTGGGAGACTTCTTTAAAGACAGTAAGTCGTGGGATTTTGTCTCTTCTTTTGGGCTGTACCCGTAAAATTAATTAAAATGCCCCGATGCGTTTCTCCACCACACGGATTAAAAGATTAATTATGGTAAAGATGGTAAAGCAGCTTGCAACGTATATATTAACTCTGTAGTTGCCGCATCATTACATCACCCAGCATATAAATCTTTGCTTCTTTAACTAATCCTTTTTCAAGGGTATAAGTTACACAAAGTGGAACGCTTACCATTTTATTGGTTGCTGTTATCCCTGCGAATTCACCAATATGTTTTCCAATAAACATACCTTCTACCATCGCTTTATTCTCTGTAATAATTGAATTGGTAAACTCTGCATGAGCATCAAAAGCAATATGATAAATGTATTGTAACATTTGTCCAATGGCTTCACGGCCTTCTGTTCTTTCTCCGCTTCCCATGTTGATAAATACAGCATCATCAGCCACATATTGTACATCATGGGAAGTAAAATAAGCTTCCATGTTTTTTTTGGATAGAGATAGTTCTGGTTTGTCTAAAACGTCCATAAAATAATTTTATAAGTAAAAAAAAGATTTTCGGAAGAAAGTAATTGGTCTCAATTTAAAAGAAAAATAATAAAAAATATTATCCTCTATAAATATAGAAAATAATTTGCAATACAAAAATGTTTTAAATCCAGGGCATAAAGCAAAGGAGGCTGACTATTCGGCAGCCTCCTTTGCGATTTTGATTCCATCCATCTATTGTGGTCGTGTAACCGTATTCATTTGAAGAGTTACCGCCGTTTGTGCCAGCATCCTTCCGTTTATTGTTGCGCCTGTTTG
>JBKJXQ010000032.1:0-2992 GCA_046716235.1 Chitinophagaceae bacterium | reverse complement strand
GCAAATTCTCTTTTCCCTACTCAATCCCCCATTATTAAAGAGACAATACTGCCTTTTTTAATTTTTGTGCCGGGAGCTATTGTTATACCATTGTATAATTGTTCAAGGATAGCATTTTTGGCAAAATCCGGTTTGTAAGTGGTATCCCCAATTCTCAGGTCCATATTTTTCAATACCATTTCGGCATTCCGAAAGCTATAACCTATCAGGTTGGGCATTTCCACAACTGGCGGTTCAGAACGATTAACAATAAGGAAAACCGTACGGCTGGATTTAACCACTTCATCCGCATCCGGAATCTGTTTGATAACTGTAAGTGGGGGCAATGTATCAATATAAACTGAATCCTGCACTTCTACATCAAAGCCTGACTTGCGAAGTGCTGCCCTGGCATCCTCATATTTTTTTCCGGTTACTGATGGAACTGTAGCCGATTTTCCATGACCTGTGAGCCAATTTAATGAAAGTATAAAAAGGGCAAAAATGCCAACTGCCAGCAAGATGCCTACAAGTATGTTGACCCATAGAGAACGGTGTGTGATAAACTTGAACATTCGTAAAATTATAGGTTATAAATCTATGAAGTACTGGCAAACTATCCGCCTAAACATTCTTTAACTAATTCAGTATAAAATTCTTTAAGGCTCCAGCCCATGGCCTTTACCTGCTGGGGAACAATACTGGCTTCGCTTTGTCCGGGAACAGTATTTACTACCAGCATAAAAGGCCGGCCTGCTTTTTCATTATATATAAAATCTATCCGCACTACTCCCCTGCAGTTAAATACTGAATAAACTTTTTCCGCCGCTTCTCTTATCTTATTAGCGATGTTTTCGTCTACTTCCGCCGGGGTAGTTTCTGTTGATTTACCCTGGTATTTTGCTTCAAAGTCAAAAAATGATTTATCTGCATCTGCTTTTACCTCTGTAAGTGGCAGTACTATTATTTTTCCTTTGGTTTTAAAAACTCCCACTGTAAACTCTCTTCCCTCAATCATTTCTTCAACAAGCACCTGGTTGTCCTCTTTAAAAGCTTTTTCAATAGCAATATCTAATTTTTCGGAGACGGTATCTACCTTGGACATCCCGATACTGGAACCTCCATTATTAGGCTTTATAAAAACAGGAAATTTTAGTGTGCTTTTAATTTCCTGGGTATCTGTAAAACTATTTTTTATCAATACCAATGATTTTGCAACACTAATACCCGACATACCTGCAACAGCCACCGCATATCTTTTATTAAATGTAATAGCAGAGGTAGCAGCATCACAACCGGTGTAGGGAATTTTAAGTGTATCAAAATAACCTTGCAGTTTTCCATCTTCTCCGGGAGTGCCGTGCATTCCTATAAACACAGCATCAAATATAATTTTTTCACTATCGAGTTGCAGCGAAAAATCATTCTTATCTATTTCAAGCCTCCGACCATCACTAAGTTCGTAAAACCAACCCTGCGGATTAATATCAATTTTATATACGTTGAAATAATTTCTGTCCAGGTTAGTATCAATAGTAACAGCACTTTTGTAAGATATTACTGCCTCTCCGGAGAAACCTCCGGTTACAAGGGCTATGTTTTTCTTCATATTGGTTATATAGTGTGGTTTTGCAATACAAATATTGCTGAAAAAAATAAGATGCCCAACGACTTAACGAAGTTATAAACCCGGATTAACAAATATTATTAAAATCTATTGCCAGGAATGAAGAAAAGGCTTGAAGTTATACGGGGAAAATAATAAAGGTGAAGGCCGTTTCTCCTTCACCTTTTTACGACGGGAAATATCACCCGCCACTGTTTGGGCAGTTTTCACTGCCGCTGGTGTTAAATATACTTGTAAGGTAGAAAAAATTGAGCCAAAACCCATATACGGGATATAAATCTTATGCACAGTCAAAAAAAAATTAAATATGAAGACTTTGCTTTTTAGCCATTAACTGATCTACTGTTTCCTCATACATTTCGTCTGGAATACAACAATCAACCGGGCAAACAGCTGCACACTGGGGCTCTTCATGAAAGCCCTGGCATTCTGTACATTTATTTGGGGTAATGTAATATGTATCAACAGCAACAGGAGTATTTTTTTGGTCAGCATCCACAACGCTGCCATCCAGCAGGGTAAATGATCCTTTTACAGATGTGCCATCGGCAATGGCCCATTCTACACCACCTTCATAAATGGCGTTATTGGGACACTCGGGTTCACAAGCTCCACAGTTTATACATTCTTCAGTAATCTTAATTGCCATAACAGTTTAATTAATGTGTTGGTAGTTATTTTTGCTGAACAAATTTAATCGTTACAAATGAATTTACAACATAGGATTGATTTATTAGTTCGGTTGGGTCAATATATTTTATCTGCTGACGAACAATGGATGGATATTAAAGAAAAAGCCAGCCGGGAAAATGGGTGGTTTATTCCGCAATTTGTAGATCTAGCTTCAAACAATATTGCCCGGTCTTTTTTGCAAAAAAATATCCTGGAAAAATGGGCAGATGGATATCAGATAACTGCTACACATGCCAATCCCAAAACTATTGGGCTCGTAATGGCTGGCAATATTCCATTAGTGGGCTTTCACGATTGGATGTGCATTTTCATCAGCGGACACAAAGCTCTTATCAAACTATCCTCGAAAGACCAGGTGCTTATTAAACATTTATCAGAAAAACTGAATGAATGGAATGCTGATGCTGCAACCTTTAGTGAATTTTCAGAAATGCTGAAGAATTGTGATGCTTATATTGCTACCGGTAGCAACAATTCATCCCGGTATTTTGAATACTATTTTAAAAAATATCCTCACCTCATCCGTCGCAACAGAACTTCCATTGCTATACTTACCGGAAATGAAACAAAAGAAGAGCTGGAACAAATAGCTGATGATGTGTATTTGAATTTTGGACTGGGTTGACGAAATCTGACAAAAATATATGAGCCGGTAGATTATCAATACATCCCATAATTGGAGGCTTATAAAAA
>JBKJXQ010000031.1:0-4592 GCA_046716235.1 Chitinophagaceae bacterium | reverse complement strand
TTTTTAAAAAAATACCATGCTGCTATAGCCAGCACTGCCTCTGCCACCGGTATAGCGATAAACGCACCTGTGGGACCCATAGCAAAATTTTTTGCCAACAAATAGGCTAAGGGTATCTGAAAAAGCCAGAAGCCAAATATGTTTATCCAGGTAGGTGTCTTTGTATCGCCAGCCCCGTTCAAAGCCTGAATCATCACCATACCAATTCCATAAAAAATATAACCAGCCCCAATTATTTGTAATGCTAATGTGCCATAGTAGTGTACTTCCGGTTCTTTAGTAAAAATGCTGATTATGGGCGATGCAAAAAACAAGAACAATAACATTACAATAGCCATAAATGCCGCATTATACTTTGCAGTAAGCCAAACACTTTGTTCGGCCCGTTCGGGTTGGTTGGCACCCAGGTTTTGACCCACCAATGTTGCAGCTGCATTACTTAATCCCCAGGCAGGCAATATAAAAAACACCACATTTCTTATAGCTACCTGGTAGCCTGCACTGGCGTCTGTGCTGCCAGTAGTAGAAACCAGCCAGGTAAGAAAAATCCAACTACCGCTCTGAATAAAAAACTGGAAAGTAGCGGGCCATGCTACACCCAATAATGTTTTAACCACCGGTAAATCCCAGTGGAAATGCTGCTTGTTTATTTTAATTGTTCGCTTACCACTGAATAAATGATAGCATTGATACAAAACACCAATGCCACGTCCTATGGTAGTAGCAATGGCGGCGCCTTTTAATCCCAGTTCAGGAAAAGGACCATACCCATTAATAAGCATTGGGCATAAAAAAATATTAATGATGCTGGCAATCCACAAACTCCGCATGGCCATAGCAGCATCACCGGCTCCACGGAAAATGCCATTAATAAGAAAAAGTAAAATGATTGCTACACTTCCCCCCAGCATGATACGGGTAAAGCTTGTACCTTCTGCTATCACTTCTTTACTGGCACCCATTATCCTTAATATATCGGCAGCAAAAACAATTCCTGCTATACTGATGATAACCGTTACAATTAATGCAATAACCATTGACTGTGCCCCTGCATGTGCAGCCCCATCAGGATTTTTTTCACCTATCCGTCTTGCTACCACTGCAGTAGCAGCAGTGCTTAATCCAATGGCAATAGTGTACACAAGTGCAACAACCGATTCTGTCAATCCTACTGTTGCTATTGCATTTTTACTGTTGGGCAAATGGCTTACAAAATACATATCCACTACAGCAAATACCGATTCAAGACTTAATTCAAGAATCATTGGTATGGCCAATAGCACAATGGCAATCCGGATGCTGCCTTGTGTGTAATCATACTCGCCGCCTTTCAACGACTGCTTTAATAATGCAAAAAAATGAGATCCCTTATTTGAATAGACTCGTTGTAACATGATTGAAAATTATTTGAATACACTTCACGATGTATACTGTGATAGTGATAAGTTGAAAATAAAATTTAATAACTAAAGTACAGCAACAGTAGTATTGCTAATTGATAAACGGTTAATAAATGATAATTTCAAGTATAACCTTGCTTATCAAATGATACCGGTTGCTAAAGAGGTTGCGAAGAATTTCATATTCGTTTACTTAAAGAAAACCGAAGATAGGATTTTATCTAAAAAATGGTTCGCTTAAATGGCTGCTTATTTTTTAGCTGCTAATCCCACCCGTATATTTTTTTTGAGATGTGTTACACCTTTTATTCCTACATTTAATCAGGCTACCCGAAGGAAAACATCAAAACCAACTACCATGACTTCCACTCCTTCAGGTACTGCACCCCAACAGGCTGCAGCTGCAACAACTGATAATTCTTCCAGAATATTTTCGTTGGATGTACTGCGGGGTATATCAGTTTTAGGCATTCTTATAATCAGCATTTGGGAATTTGGCGGCTTCACTGTCAATCAGCAAAATTTTTTCCGGCTTGGATCACATGGCGGCAACTACAAACTGCTGACAGCTATATCCATCTTATTTGAAGGTAAAATGGGGGGCTTGTTAGCTCTTGTATTTGGTGCCGGCATTATTTTATTCATGCAAAAAAAAGAGCCTGCCGTATCAATAGCTCCAGCTGATGCATATATACGCCGGCAGGTATGGCTCATCATCTTTGGTGTAGTCAATGCATTTGTTTTACTATGGCCAGGGGATATTTTATTTCAATACGGTGTAGTTGGCATTTTATTATTTGCCTTTTGGCGTATATCTGCCAGGGGTTTACTTATCGCTGCTATCATCTGCACATTAATTTATTGTGGTAAAAATTACTGGAACTATGCTGATGATAAAAAGGATTACAAAAAATACCTGGTAGTAAAAAACATAGAAGAAAAATTTAAACAGGATAGTACCACCCGTGCAAAAAAAGATAGTGCTGACAGAACAAAAGATACCATTCAGTTAAAAGATGTGCTGGCTAAAAATAAACTGGCTGATTCAATAGCAAAAAAAACAGATACACTAACCAAAAAACAGGGTGAAGAAAAAGGTAAGTGGGAAGGAACAATAAAATCTTTGAAATATGATTCTGCTGCAACAGTGGCTGAAAACAAAGCAATGCGAACAGGTAGTTATACTAAAATATGGACGCACCTGATGCAGCGATCACAATCCAAGGAATCACATTGGCTTTATAGAATTGGCTTATGGGAAATTGGATCTCTGATGTTTCTTGGTATGGCCTTATTAGGTTTCGGCTTTTTTGGTGATCGTTTTTCATCATCAAAATACCTGCTTCTTGTATTGATTACCCTGGCTATTGGGTTTACCCTCGCCTGGTTCCGGGTTCATTTGCAGGCTATAAAAATGGTTGATTATGCAAAATACCTTGACAAACAGGCTCTGCCTTTCAACCAGTTTTTCCCAATAGAAAAATTGTTGCTGGTTACAGGATATGCATCAATGATTATGCTGTTGCTTCGTGCCAACATGCTTAATTGGCTATGGCGGGCATTGGCTGCAACAGGTCGTATGGCCCTTACTAACTACATTATGCAATCAATCATCTGTACATTCTTTTTTTATGGATATGGTTTTGGATATTTTGGAAGACTGCAGCAATGGGAATTGTATGGTATTGTTGCAGAAATAGCACTGGTGCAAATCGTTTTTTCTGTATGCTGGCTCCGTTATTACACAATGGGGCCACTCGAGTGGCTATGGCGGTCTCTTATTTACCGCAAATGGCTGCCACTTAAAATAAATCAATCCAATACAATAACACATACCCCTGCCACCTGATATTTACTACACTTATAAACCATTTATATGGATCAACATAATTCTTCTGATAAACCACAGGCTGTGGTTATTCAATTACAAGGAAATGCTACCCCCGGTGAGCAGTCCGGCACCAAACCAGTAGCCACTGCTGACCGGGTTAAAAGCATTGATACTATCCGTGGGGTTGCTCTGCTTGGCATATTAATGATGAACATTCCGGGTTTTGGTATCAATTGGGATTTTTGGTATACGGTAACACATAGCCCCCGCTCTGGCAGCGATTACTATACGTTTGCTACCGTGTTTGTTTTTTTTGAAGGCACTATGCGGGGTTTATTCTCTATGTTATTTGGAGCAGGGATGGTATTGTTTATGCTAAACAAAAAAGAGATCCCCGGCGGAACTACAGTAGCAGAATATTATTATCGCCGGTTAGGCTGGTTGGTATTGTTTGGTTTATTTAATGCTTTTGTATTGCTATGGCAGGGTGATATTTTATTTTTCTATGGGCTATGTGGAATGCTGCTGTTTCCATTCCGAAAATTAAAACCACACTGGTTGGTCATTATTGGCCTGGTATGTATCTCCATCACCATGCTGAAATCAAATTGGGAATACCAGGAAACCCGTGGAAAAAGAATCGCATACAATAAAGCAATAGCAGCTGAAAAAGAAAAGAAAAAACTGACTCCCGAACAGGAAGCTGCCAGGGCAGAATGGACAGAAATTGAAAAAAGACAAAAGCCTGATACCACCTATTCTAATCGCAATCTTCGCAAGATGCAATCTGGTTATTCTACCATCTTCACCTATTTTATTCCCAATAATACAAATGGTGAAATCTGGTATATGTATAATGGTTTGTGGGATATGCTCTGTATGATGTTTATTGGTATGGCTTTATTTAGTTGGGGATTCTTCTCCAATAAGCTACGCACTTCTACCTATGTTATGTGCTTGCTGATTGGCTATGGTATTGGCATTCCTATAGGTTGGACAATCTTTGATAATCAGTTTATGATGACAGGAACAATAGGTGAATATTTCGACAGATGGCGGATATCACACCAGGTTTTTGCAGAGTTTCGACGTTTACCACTTACCATCGGGCATGCCAGTTTGATAATGTTATTATTCCGAAGCCGCCTGATACCCTGGCTTATGAAAGCCCTCGCCAATGTGGGACAGATGGCATTTACCAATTACCTTATGCAAAGTATCATCTGTACCTGGTTCTTTTTTGGATATGGTTTTGGCAATTATAATAAACTAAGATTTCATCAACTCTATTATGTAGTAGGTGCAGTGTGGGTGTTTCAGCTTATTTTTTCATCGATCTGGTTACGGTATTTCCGCTTTGG
>JBKJXQ010000030.1:0-2843 GCA_046716235.1 Chitinophagaceae bacterium | reverse complement strand
CGTCAATTCTGGCATAACCGGTAATAATGGTTTGGCCGTAACCGTCTTTATAGGCTTCAAATTCAGAATTATCAACCAGTCGATTGATGATTTCCATCATGTCGTACTGTTCATTTCTGGCTTTTGGCAAAACACCGTAGATTTCTTTTTCGTCTAATGCTGGTTTTTCTGCTTTAATTCGGCTGTAGCCGGCTTTATCAAAATCACCTATTTTGTCAACTATATTTTTTATTTTGTCTAATGCGTCTTTGTCATCTTTGGCTTTATAATCTGTAACGCCCGAAATTTCACAATGTGTAGTTGCTCCTCCTAACGTTTCGTTATCGATGCTTTCGCCAATGGCAGCTTTGACTAAATAACTTCCGGCTAAGAAAATACTTCCCGTCTTTTCGACAATTAGAGCTTCATCGCTCATGATTGGCAAATAGGCACCACCGGCAACACAACTTCCCATTACGGCAGAAATTTGGGTAATTCCCATGCTGCTCATCTGGGCATTATTTCTAAAAATACGACCAAAATGTTCTTTATCTGGGAAAATTTCATCTTGCAAAGGCAAATAAACGCCTGCGCTATCTACTAAATATATGATTGGCAGCCGATTTTCCATTGCAATTTCTTGCGCACGCAGATTTTTCTTTGCGGTTATGGGAAACCAAGCACCTGCTTTTACAGTTGCATCATTGGCCACAACAATACATTGTTTTCCTCTGATATAGCCTATTTTCACACGACACCACCAGATGGGCATCCGCCGTGCTCTGCATACATTCCTTCACCAACAAATGCTCCAATTTCGATACATTTCGCTTTTGGATCCAATAAATAATCAATACGTTCTCGTGCTGTCATTTTGCCTTCGCCATGTAATTTTTGGATGCGTTTTTCACAACCTCCTAGTTTGACTATGCTTAATTTTTGTCGCAATGCTGAAAGTAAAAGTTTATTGTGGTCTTCGTTTTTGTTGAAGTTCAAATCCATGATGAAATAGTATTAAAAAATTTTGTGCTAAAATACAAAATCCAACTAAATAAATTTTATTATTTTAATTGGATTTCGATGAAAATCGAATATATTTTTACTATTAAAACAAAAAAATAGAATTTTATCTCTGTTTTTTTATGAATTTAATAAAAAAGTAAGTATTTATTTTTTGGATTCATTGACAAGTCTTTTTAAAATTGCCCATTGTTTTAATGCATCTCGAGCTTCTACAGCCGGATAACCTAACATGGTTTTTCCCGCTGGAATATCTCCTGTCACACCGGAACCTGCACCTACTATGGCGCCATCACCAATTGTCGTGTGGGCTTTTATAGAAGCGCTTCCACCAATAATGACCCCATTTCCTAAAGTTACTGATCCTGCCAGTCCACTGTTTCCAGCCATAATACAGAATTTCCCTAATTTACTATTATGACCGATTTGAACTAAATTATCAATTTTGCAACCATCTCCTAAAACGGTTGAGCTGAATTTTCCTCTATCAACACACGAGTTAGCACCAATTTCAACACTGTTACCAATAATCACATTTCCAATTTGCGGAATTTTTACCAAACCTCTTTGTGGGTCAGGACGAAAACCAAAACCATCGGCACCTATTGTAGCATTGGGATGCAAAATACAATCATTCCCAATATGACATCGCTCTCTAATGACCGTTCCTGACCAAATCACGGTGTTTTTCCCTATTGTACATTCGTCAAGTATAGTCACATTTGGATAAATGGTCGTATTATCTCCAATTATGACTTTAGGTCCTATGTAACAACCTGCACCAATCCGGGCACCATTACAAATAGTTGCAGTTGGGTCAATTACTGCGGTTGGGTGTATGTCAATAGTGAATAATGGAGTTGGTGGTGCAAAAAGTTCCAATACTTGAGACATTGCCAAATCAGCATTTTTTACTTTTATGAAAGCCCTGTCCTCTCCGGGTTCTATAGCTATATCTTCGTTGACAACCGCTACACAAGCTTTGGATGCAGACCAAAATTTTTCGTATTTTTTGTTTCCAATAAATGAAATTTCAGATTCATTAGCGGCTTCAAGTTGTTCAGGCGCAGTAATACTTTGAAAAGTATTCCCGATTATTACTCCCTTTAGAATCTCATTTATTTCTTGAATAGTGTAGGATTTCATTAAGTAGATATTGGATTTGGTTGTTTAATAATTATCAAATAAAAGAATTTAGGGTTAATATTCCTAATCTAAATAAATTCTTTAACACCCAGAATATGTACGACTACCGTTGGAGTTAAAATTCATTTTATTAAATGGTTGTAATTCATTTTACAGCAAAAAACCGATACTTAATTTCAAGTATCGGCTAATGTGTATTTATTTGATTCGAATTTTATGCTTTGACAATCATTTTCCCTTTGTTTTCTCCTTTAAACAAACCAAGTAAGGCAGCCGGTAATTGATCAAAACCATCTATAATGGTTTCTTTGAATTTCAATTTTCCTTCATTTACCCATTTTGATAATTGAGCAATTCCTTCTGGAAAGTCTTTTTGGAAATTATTGATAATAAAACCCTGCATTAATACACTTCGGGTTAATAGCAAAGGTTGAATTCGGGGTCCCATCGAAATTTCAGTATTATTGTATAAAGAAATTTGCCCACACAACACAATTCTAGCGTGAAAATTCAGGTTTTGGATTACTGCATCAGAAATGCTTCCTCCTACATTATCAAAATAGACGTCAACTCCATTTGGACACAAAGTAGCTATTACTTTATTTATATCGGCGGTTGTTTTGTAGTTGATGACATCGTCATAACCAAATTCTTCTTTTAGCATTGTTGCTTTTTCGTCAGAACCAGCTATTCCAATT
>JBKJXQ010000029.1:0-3233 GCA_046716235.1 Chitinophagaceae bacterium | reverse complement strand
ACCTATGATGTATTAAAAAAATTTGAGGACCGGGAAAGGGATTTTATTCCTAACATGACACCGGGTTCTATTTATAAGGTAGAAATTGATAACACCCATCCGCTGGCTTATGGTTATCCCAATTATTATTATACACTGAAAATGGATGATAATGTGTATGAATTTATTAAAGAAGATGGTTGGAATGTGGGAATAATAAAAAAGGATAACCAGGTGGCAGGATTTGTAGGTGCAAAATTGAAAGATAAATTAAAAGATGGGCTGGTGCTGGGTGTACAGCAAATGGGAAGCGGATCAATAACTTATTTAACAGATAATGTGATGTTTCGAAATTTTTGGGAAAATGGTAAATTAATGCTTTGCAATGCTGTTTTCCTGGTGGGCCAATAAGCTTTTTGAGACTAAATAAGATTAATAATTAAGCCGGTTTTAGCAGCCGGCTTTATTCTTTATCAGCGGCAAAACTACTTTGTCAACAAGACTTATATTCGCTTAATAATTTTGGATAATGAAAAAAGTGATTGTAATTATTTCGCTGATTTTTTGGCTGGTTCCCCATACATTTTCTCAGGCTCCACAAAGCGGTACATCGGCCGATATGTACCTTGCCATCCGTAAACTGAATGTACTTGGCTCAGTATTATATATCGCTGCACATCCCGACGATGAGAATACAAGATTGATTGCTTACTTATCTAAAGACAAATTATATCGTACCGGTTATTTATCTATGACAAGGGGTGATGGGGGGCAAAACTTAATTGGTGATGAACAGGGTATTGAACTGGGATTGATTAGGACCCAGGAATTATTATCTGCCCGGAGAATGGATGGTGGCGAACAATTCTTTTCAAGAGCTTTTGATTTTGGGTATTCTAAAACTCCGGAAGAAACATTTACAAAATGGGATAAAGAAAAAATATTAAGTGATGTAGTTTGGGTGATACGAAAATTTCAACCCGATGTTATTATTAATCGTTTTCCTGTAACCGGCGAGGGTGGTCATGGGCATCATACCGCTTCAGGTATTTTGGCGAATGAAGCGTTTACTGCCGCGGCTGATCCTGCCCGTTTTCCGGAACAATTAAAATATGTTTCTGTATGGCAGGCCAAAAGAATATTATGGAATACATTCAACTTTGGTGGAACTAATACCACCCGGGATGATCAGTTTAAAATAGATGTAGGTGGTTATAACCCATTACTTGGAAAAAGCTATGGTGAGATAGCTGCCGAAAGCCGTAGCCAGCACAAAAGTCAGGGCTTTGGTGTGCCTGCATCAAGAGGCGAATCATTTGAATTTTTTAAAGCTACCAAAGGCGATCAGCCGGTGAATGATTTAATGGAAGGAATTAATTTAACCTGGAGCAGGGTAGCGGGTGGAGCAGCTATTGCTCTATCTATTGATAGTCTTACCCGTTCGTTTGATTTGTTGCATCCTGAAAAATCAGTGGAAGGTTTGGTAAGATTATATAAAGTCATGAATAAGTTGCCCGGTGGTTACTGGAAGGATAAGAAATTAAAAGAAGTTTACCAGTTGATAGCCCAATGCAGCGGATTATTTTTAGAAGCTACCACAACAGAACAGTTTGCGATACAAACCGATTCAGTAAAATTTAATTTTTCTTTTAATAACCGTCTGGGTACTGATGCGGTATTGCAACGGGTGATGGTTGATAAGTTTGATTCTATTTTTGTAAAGGCATTAGAAAAAAATAAAAATCTTAATTTTTCGAAAACATTTTTTGTGCCCGCTGACAAACCTATTACTCAACCTTACTGGCTGGCAAAAAAAATGGAAGAAGGATATTTTAATGTGGCAGATCAGTTATCCATTGGTCAACCTGATGTTGATCCATCTTTCCTGGCTTTAATACAGGTTAAAATATTTGGTGAAGAATTTACATTTGTACGGCCGGTGAAATATAAATTTACCGATCCGGTTCGGGGCGAATTGTATGAGCCACTGGTAGTAGTGCCACCGGTTTTAATTTCTCCGGATGAAAAAAATAAAATTTCCAAAGGGAATAATAATTTTGAAGGCAGCCTTAACCTGACAGCAAAGAAGAAGGGATTTATAGCAAAATTGAATGATGTTAGCCGGGAGCAAATAGATAAAGTAAAAATAAAATATACCCCGGATAACGTAACTTTTGAGGATAAAAATAAAACAGTTGCAGTCGATTACACCATACAGGCCGGCATGGATAATGACTATCACTTTGCGGTAGAAGCGAACAATGGCGGGAAGGATGTTTATAATTTATCTATGAAGGAAGTGAAATATGATCATATTCCTTATATCAATTACTTTACTATAGCCACTGTTAAAAATCGTAATCTCGACTTAAAAATATATGGTAAAAAAGTGGGCTATATTGTAGGTGCCGGAGATAAAGTGCCGGAAGCCCTTGAACAAATGGGGTATGAAGTAACATTGCTTACCGATAAAGAACTTTCCAAAAATGGGCTGGATAAATTCGATGCCATCATCACCGGTGTAAGAGCTTACAACACCAATGACTGGATGAATAAGTATTATGACAAGCTAATGAAGTATGTGCATGAAGGGGGCAACCTTATTGTACAATATAATACCAGCAACCAGATAGGGCCTGTAAAAGCTAAAATTAGTCCATATAGTTTTGATATTTCAAGAACGAGGGTGACAGATGAAAATGCAACGATGAATATTATAAAACCTGAACATGCCGTACTTAATTTTCCAAATAAAATAGTGCCAGATGATTTTAAAGGCTGGATACAGGAGAGAAGTATTTACCATGCCGCCAATTGGGATAAAGAAAAGTTTGAAACTATTTTTTCTATTAATGATCCGGGAGAAAAAGCAGATGAAGGAAGTTTGATTATTGCAAAACATGGAAAAGGTTTTTTTACTTATACGGGTATTGTATTTTTCAGGGAGCTTCCTGCAGGTGTGCCGGGAGCATTTCGTTTATTGGCTAATTTAATTGCATTAAATAAGAAAAAAGGATTTTAATAAACATCTTATCTTTCTTTAAAATTGAGTGTAGTGAAAAATCGGTAAAGTAAAATTGTAACATGGCGCATCAGCAAAAACCAAATACCAAAAGAGGGGATATGGCATTCATCTTTGCTATTATTATTGGATTGGTAGTGGGCATTTTAATTAAAAAAGTACGGCTGGGAATATTGCTGGGACTTGTTATTGGGTCAATGATTGTTTTTACCGGATGGTTGCGTAATAATCG
>JBKJXQ010000028.1:0-2996 GCA_046716235.1 Chitinophagaceae bacterium | reverse complement strand
TAAAATCCTTTTAATTCTTCCACTCTTTTTTTGGCTCTGTAATACGCATTGTTTTCGTTATAATTTGTAGTAGTTTCCATAACGGTAATTTGTTTAGTTAAAATAGGTATTTTGACAGTAAAGACTTGTTGGTTTTGAACTATTAATACTTTTCGTTTTGTAATAATCCCATAACGATTAATGATATTTTGTAGTCCCACGCCCTGACGATCCTGCAACACTTCTTTCTTTTGATAATCGTTTTGAACAGCTAAATAATCCCCCTCTACATATATCCTAATGTGCAATGGTCTTTGTTCGCTAACTACATTATGTTTTACTGTATTCTCCAATAAAAGTTGAAGCGAAAGTGGGACTACTTTGGCATCCGGATTTATGTACGTTGATGGCATTTCATAAAACAAGCTATTCTCAAAACGCATTTTCAGTAGGTTCATGTAGGTTTTGGCGAAAGCCAATTCTTCTTCAACAGAAACTAATTCTTTATCTTTTTGCTCCAATACATATCTATAAATTTTAGACAAGGACGTTGTAAATCGTTGTGCATTGTCTGGATTTTCTTCGATCAAAGAACTTAAAACATTCAAACTATTGAATAGAAAATGGGGGTCTATCTGATTCTTAAGACTTTCGAACTTAGCATTGGCAGTTCCCGCAATAATTTTCTGTTCTTTGACTTTATTTTCATTGTAGGCTTTATAAAAATGCAATGCGTGAAACCCCAACAGAACAATAAAAGTAATAATGGATGATTCTACATAATTCGAAGGAGTTTCATTAGCTAAAAAAACGGCTACTGCTTTTTTCTCAACAACTACTTTCAAAAAAAATCGCAACAAAAAAATAACAAATAGAGAAATAAAAAAAGAACTGGCAAAACCAATAACTATTCGGGTTGACGAATAAATATTATCTTTAAATTTTTGATCTAAAAATTGAAATAACCCTGCATTAACAATATACAATGTAACACTATAAAGCATACAGTATAAGAAATATCTATATAAACTGAGGTTAAAAACTTCAGTACCTACAGTGATAAATTCAATTAGAAAGGATACTAAAAAAATTACAACTCCAATAAATAAAGCTTTCAGTAAATGTGGTTTTAGATACATTATTTTATTGTTTTCAATCGTTACATTTATATATTTTATTTTCTAAAAAGAACAATTCCTATCGGCTTATTTACAATTTTTCTGTGCTAATAAGGCTCTGTCTAAACCCCATTTTGGCGAGAAAGGCGTTTCCGGTTTAAAAGTAGCAAAAAGTCCAATAGCTTTTTCAATTTGAGCACACATTGGTTTGGTATCAGTCCCCCAAAATTTAGCACCACCAATTTCAAACTCCGCTTTACCAAAAACAACTCTAGGATTCTCTGGGGCCATTGCTTGTGCTTTTCCATACAACTCCATAACCTTTCCGGATAATTTTTGTCCGTTAGTCATAGGGTCAAATGCAATCCAGGCAGTGTGAATCATGGCTTGCATTACTAACAGCTCGGCATTGTTTGGATTTTTATCCATTTCTGTGTCCAACGATTTTTGTGCTTTTGTCAATAACAAATTCATTTGATCTTTATCTTTAGTTCTAAAAGCAGTAGTTGTATTCACCAGTGCCACATAATAATTAGGCAACCAGCTTGTTTTTTCAGCAGTGGCAATTCTTTCAAACATATCAGAGGCTTCGGTGTTTTTTCCTTCTCCCCAAAGCTGAAATGCTTTTCCCATTCCTTGCTCAAATTTTCCTTGAGCGGATAATAAACTACAGATAAAAAATGCGATTGTGATACTAATTTTGGTCATGATTTCTTGGTTTTAAATGGTTGTGAATTTGATGATTGAAACGATTTATAATTTATATTTCAAAAGTATTGGGCTTTATATTAATTAAAAATATAAAAACACTGAACTGTAGAATTTTAGGGATGAATTGTTATAAAGTTGAAAGTTTTTTGTAAACAAGGATTTTAGACCTTTGACTTTATGACTCTTTTTAAAGATTCCTCAACTGATTGTCTTTTTTATCGTTGCTTATGCTCCAGAAGAATCCTACAAAGAAGAAACGATCGGCCGTAGGAATGATTTCCTTCCTTTTGTAAAATCCTGTATTATCCGGATTGTTGGCATACTCATAGCCAAATACATTTTGAGTACCCAAAATATTGGAAACAGAGAAGTATACGATTTTTTGTTGTGATAATAAGTACGCCCAATTGAAACTCAAACTATTGTAGGACTTCGTTTTTCCATTCATAAATTTTGTTTCGTTGGGATTGTTGTAAGGTCGCCCTGAACTGTATGAGTTTGTAAAACCAATTTGTGATTTCCAATCATTTATCCAGTATTTTGTTACAATAGACAAGCTGTGATCCGCAACAAAACTGGGGGTTACTTGAGAACTAAAATTTTTATACGCTCTTTCAGTATCGATGTACGAATAGGAAACCCAATATTCTAAATTTTTAATGGATTTTCCGTCTCTCCAAAACAAATCCAATCCTTTGGCGTAACCATAACCGGCATTGTCGTAAACCGAATTATACACCGCTCTTTCCTTATCGAATGTAACCAAATTACTATAGTTTTTATAATACGTTTCCGCACGAAACGTTTTCCCGTTTTTATTGTATTGAAAATTCAAAATATAATGTGAAGCCCTTTCGCTTTCAAACTGATGACTGTTCGAGTATTTTATATATTCCGCACTGGGAGTTTGCGTAAAATCACCATACGCAAAGGAGAACTGACTATTTTTAGCCATTTTATATGCCAATGAAATTCGAGGAGAAAAAGCTGTTTCATTCAGCAAATCAGTATTAGAAACTCTAAATCCTATTTTCGTAGCCCATTTTTTAGAGAAAAAAACATCAGCTTCTGTGTAAATAGCACCAATGTTAGCACTATAACCATTGGCAAAAACAGAACCTGAATTTTCCTTAAAATCTTCATTGAATTGGGTTACAAAATAATCAGCTCCAAAAGAGAGTTTCAAGC
>JBKJXQ010000027.1:0-4279 GCA_046716235.1 Chitinophagaceae bacterium | reverse complement strand
ACATTAAGCGTACATCTATGGATAAATGTCAGGCTGAGTTTATCGAAGCCTTATAATCACCCTTCGATAAACTCAGGGTGACAGTGTTATTTTAATGTTCAATTGGTATAAGTTATCATATCCTTTTCATTATATTGGCATCACCATTACTTTCTCTTTTTTTACTTATTTAAGGTCTCATTACAAAAAACAATATTAAATTTAGGTCTGTTTAAAATTATAAACCGCAATCGTTTGGGAAACCTTAGATTACAGATATTGCATCATCTTTACAACTTATAGGTTAACGAAATTTACAGTCATGTTGTTGAAAAAAATTACTCCCTACATAATCTTTTTTGCATCGTTCAATGTCTCCGCCCAGGTTGATGCCTGGAAAATTACCGCTACTTCGCCAGACCCTTCTAACTACTATGGCGTTACAGTAGCTAATGGGATGATTGGAATTGTATCTTCTCCCGAACCGTTTAAAGTAAAAGATGTGGTACTTGCAGGTGCATACGACTTATATGGAAGAGGAAGAGTAAGTAATTTTCTGCGTAGTTTTAACCTGCTGAACATGACGCTTGATATTGATGGAAAAAGAATAGATGGAAAAACCGTTTCTGGTATGCAGCAGCAGCTTGATATGAAGTATGCCTCATTTACAACCTCTTTTAATTATTCTGATAAAGCTTCTGTAAGCTATACCTATTATTCATTGCGCCACTTACCCTATACAGTTTTAATGAATGTATCTATAACTGCCAAAAAAGATATAACTATAAACGGGGCCAGTGTAATGGAAGCCCCTGATGCTTTAAAAGATGTACAGAATTATTATAATGAAATAGACAGACCGCATGTTGTTATTGACCTGCTTACTTCTGCTGCTAAAAGCCCTACCGGAAAATTGCTGATGTGTGCTTCCAACACTTTTTTATTTAGTGAAAAGCATGGTGAAGAGCCAAGGGTAATACATGAGATGTGGGATAATAATATGCACCTGATGAAATTTTCTAAAAAAATAAAAGCCGGCGAAACCTACCTGTTTTCAATTGCAGGATCGTCTATTACCTCTGCGCATCATGATGATCCGTTGAATGAAGCAGAACGTTCTACCATCTTCGCCAAACTGCAGGGCAGGGAACGGTTAATTAGTTTTCATAAACAGGCCTGGGATGAATTATGGAAAAGTGATATAACTATAGAAGGTGATCCGCAAGCTCAGCAGGATGTACATAGCATGCTTTATCATTTATATTCTTTTACTCGGGAAGGCACTGCACTATCTCCATCACCCATGGGATTAAGCGGATTGGGATATAATGGACATGTGTTTTGGGATACGGAGTTGTGGATGTTTCCATCGATACTTGTTCTGCATCCTGAATTAGCAAAAAGCCTGATTGAATACCGCTATCAGCGGCTGGAAGCTGCTAAAAGAAATGCATTCAGTAAGGGATATAAAGGAGCAATGTTTCCGTGGGAAAGTGCAGAAACTGGTGTAGAAGAAACCCCCGTATGGGCATTGAGTGGTCCGTTTGAACATCATATTACAGGTTGTGTTGCTATTGCTGCCTGGAATTATTATTGTGAAACACAGGATAAAAACTGGCTTAAAGAAAAAGGTTGGCCAATACTTTCTGCTACAGCAGATTTCTGGGCCAGCAGGGTAGAAAGAAATGGTGCGGGTCATTATGATATTAAAAATGTTGTAGCCGCAGATGAGTGGGCGGAGAATGTAGATAATAATGCATTTACTAATGCTGCTGCAAAAGCTAACCTGCAATTTGCAACTGAAGCAGCAAAAATTTTAGGAATAGATCCCGATGCTGATTGGATGAATGTAGCTAACAATATTCCGATACTAAAAATGGAAAATGGCGTTACCAGAGAACATGCTACTTATAATGGAGAAGGTATCAAGCAGGCGGATGTTAATCTTCTATCTTATCCATTAAAAGAAATTACCGATATTAAACAGATTAGTAAAGACCTGGAATATTATTCAACAAGAATACCAGATGAGGGTACCCCGGCAATGACGCAGGCTGTATTCACCACTTTATATGCAAGGCTTGGCGACGCAGATAAAGCCTATCATTGGTTTAAAGATTCATACATCCCAAACCTTAACCCGCCATTCCGGGTAATTGCCGAAACAAAAGGAGGTACTAATCCTTACTTTGCTACCGGTGCAGGTGGTATTGTTCAAAGCCTTTTGATGGGATTCGGCGGATTGGAAATAACACCTAAAGGAATTATTCAAATAAAATCTGTACTACCCAAAAATTGGAAAAGTCTCACTATCAAAGGAGTTGGTCCGGCTAAGAAAACTTTTTCGGTAAATAAATAAACCTCTTTGCCCAGCGTTTGAATGTCACCTTTAGTGAAATAGATTAAACAGCAAATCTTTCCCTGTATAATAGTAATTGCCTGATCATTTAAGCACTTTTAGATTTAAAGATTAAATCAAACGTTTATTTAAAAAAAATATGACCAAAAAAATTCTGTTTATACATATTTATTAAACCAATATGGATCCTGATTATTTCAAGCAATATTATAATCTTGAACGTGAACATTGGTGGTACATGGCTAGAATAAAAATTCTGGCTTCTTTCGTTAAGTTGCATCTATTTAAAGGTGAGCCATTAAAAATTCTCAATGTAGGCGTTGCCACTGGAGCTACATCGGAAATGTTGTTACAGTTTGGAACAGTAACTTCCATTGAATACGACAAAGCATGCATCGATTTTGTAAATAACAACACTTCCATAAAGGTTCAGCAAGGCTCAATAACAGAAATTGATTTTGAAGACAATACTTTTGATTTAGTTTGTGCTTTTGATGTTATAGAACATGTAGAAAATGATCAAAAGGCCGCATCTGAACTATTGAGGGTTTGCAGCAAAAAAGGGTATGTATTTGTAACCACGCCAGCCTATCAATTTTTATGGAGTGAACATGATGTTGTAAACCATCATTACAAACGTTATACGCTTGGTGGTTTTAAAAAATTATTTAAAAAAAATTTATACAATATTGTTAAGCAAACTTATTTTAATACTTTTCTGTTTCCCCCGATTGCTTTACTCAGGCTGGCTTTATGGCCATTCCAAAAAAACAAAAATGTGACAAACGAACCCAGAGAAACGGATGCTACGAGGTTTAATTCAAGTGCAGTAAATAAGCTTCTTTATAATTTATTTCTTCTTGAGAAAAGCTTTTTGTCAAAAATATCTTTCCCTTTCGGCGTATCAATTGCTTTATTGCTACGGAAAAAATAAAACTGTAATCCAGCTATTTAGGGAATTAAGTTTGCCACTATCTTATAAAAACAAAAAGCGAACACTATTCCAGATTATGCACTAAGAGGATGAATTTATAGTTTTGGCTGACTAAATCAAAAAATCAGGTTGACCATTTTCATTTTCGCCAATAGCAAATGTGTTTAAAATGGCTTTTTCAGCCTCAAGAAAACGTTTGCAGTAAATAAATGAGCCCACATGAGTAGTTTTTGACTATTTTTTACTGTTTTATCAAAGATTCCTATTATTTTTATTGACTAACTGAAACTTGAGAAAGATTATTGCCATATTATTAATGCTGATTTTGCTGTTCAACCTATGCGGCTACCGCATGGTTATTGACAGCTTGCAACAAAAAGCAGATACTAAACTGGAGGCACAGCTGGATAACAGTGAATACGACGAATCACAACTGGTAGAAATAAGAGTGCCTATGAATATGCCCTACCAGGAACGCTACACCGAGTTTGAACGACATTATGGTGAAATAGAATTAGACGGCAAATCCTACACTTACGTAAAAAGGAAAATAGAAGGGGATGTCTTAGTATTAAAATGTATCGCCAACCAATCAAAAGAAGAATCAAAAATTATAAAAAATGATCTGGCAAGAGCAAACAGCAATGCCGATATGGATCATTCCGGTAAAAACTTACCACAAAAATCTTTTGCTAAAAATACACTGGGAGAATATGATGACCAGTGTATGATTTATCAATCTTCAGCAGCAAATAATTTAAGTACCATTACATTTCCTGACTTTATAGTTGCTATACCCGAAGGTATAGCCAACGTTCTCCAACAGCCGCCCAAATCCTGCTGATTTTTACAACCTCACTTTTATAATGTTATTACTGCATAAATAATTTATGCATTTACTTAATTACACTTATTATGAATAATGTCATTTGCACAGCTTTGATAGCTGTTGTGTTTTTTTCTTCCTGCAATAACAGCAAGCCTTATAATGATACACAAATAAAGGA
>JBKJXQ010000026.1:0-2859 GCA_046716235.1 Chitinophagaceae bacterium | reverse complement strand
ATTCCGGCCATTTCTCCAGAGGCATTCTCAAAATATGTTCCGTGTAGTAATGTTTGAACAACAATTCACTGTATTTTGGATTATCAAAATCATTATTATTCTCAATATCCTGCAATTGCTTTAGGATTTTAGGATCCATTTGTGGTGCCAGCACGTCTTTTGCGTAAGCATTATATTCCGCTGCACTCGCCATCATATTGGAGATGATCAAGCCTTTCAGGTTCTTTTGGTATTTCAACGCGTATTCCATTGCCAGGATTCCGCCCCAAGATTGTCCCATCAGGTAAAAGTTAGAACTGTCTAAGCCTAATGCGATTCGTACTTGCTCCACTTCCTCTACAAAACGTTCATTGGTCCACAAACTATTATCATTAGGTTGGTCGCTGTAATAGGATCCCAACTGGTCGTAATAAATGTATTCAATACTTTCGTTAGGGAAATAGCCATCAAAAGATTCGTAGAGTTCATGCGTTAATCCTGGTCCACCGTGCAAGAGCAATACTTTTATTTTCGGATTGTTGCCCACTCGTTTTGTCCAAACGTTAAAAGTGCCTTTTGGTGTTTTAATCGGAATCATTTTGATACCCCCAGTCAGCTGGTCGTCTCGTTTGGAAAAGTCTAAATAATTTGCTTTTATAGAATCTTCCTTTGGTTTTTCTTGACAATTAGAAAAAAATAATATGCTTATAACGGAACAAATTAGGGTTTTTAGTTTCATGTTTTGGTTGGGTTTTATCAAATGCTAACCGTAAATTTTATGGAATAAATCAATATATTTCTCCATTACTATTTTTCGTTTTAATTTTAGAGTAGGAGTGAGTTGCCCGCCTTCAATAGACCAAATATCCGGTGTCAATTCAAAACGTTTTATTTTCTCCCAATTCCCAAATTTTTCATTTAAGGTATCTATTTCTTCTTGAATTCGGGCAATAACTTTTTCGTTTGAGACGATTTCTTCATTGCTTTTTCCAACATCAATTCCGTGAATATTCGCCCATTCTTTAACAAATTCAAAACTTGGCTGAATAAAGGCTGCCGGCATTTTTTGTCCCTCACCAATTACCATTATTTGTTCAATGAAACGGGATTGTTTCATCGTATTCTCAATTAATTGTGGCGCAATGTATTTTCCTCCGGAGGTTTTGAACATTTCTTTTTTACGATCCGTAATTTTCAAGAATCCGTCTTCATCAAATACTCCAATGTCTCCTGTGTGGAAATACCCGTTTGTAATGACTTCATTGGTCAGTTTTTCATCTTTGTAATAGCCCATCATTACGTTTGGTCCTTTACAAAGAATTTCACCGTCTTCGGCAATTAATACTTCTACATTATCAATTACTTTGCCCACAGTTCCTACTTTGAAACCGTGATTTCTCATGTCATTAACGGAGATTACAGGTGACGTTTCGGTCAAGCCATAGCCTTCCATTACCGGAATTTCTGCAGCGGCAAAAATTCTGGCTAATCTAGGTTGTAAAGCGGCACTTCCGGAAACCATCAAATCAAGGTTTCCGCCCAAACCTTCTTTCCATTTACTAAAAATAAGTTTGCGGGCAATTTTGAGTTGGAACTCATACCAAACTCCATTTTTGCCATAAGGCTCATAGACTAATCCTAAATTAATCGCCCAAAAGAATAATTTCTTTTTGATGCCGGTTAACTCCGTTCCTTTGGCGTAGATTTTATCATACACTTTTTCCAAAAGTCTGGGAACAGCCGTAATGACAGTAGGTCTTACTTCTTTTAGATTGTCACTAATTTTATCGATTGATTCTCCAAAATAGATCGAAACACCATAATATTGGTATAAATACAAAATCATTCTTTCAAAAATATGACAGACAGGCAGGAAGCTTAAGGCACGACTTTTTCCCGCTTCAAAAGGAATTCTCGAAGCACTGTCCAGCACATTGGAGACAATATTTTTATGCGAAAGCATAACTCCTTTTGGCTTTCCTGTTGTTCCCGAAGTATAAATTATAGTCGCTAAATCTTCTGTTTTTACGTTGTTTTTACGGTCTTCAACGTCACTTTGATTGCCCGTGTCTACACCAAGAATCAATAATTCATTCCAGTTTTTACAACCTTCAATTTCGTTGAATGAATACACTTCTTTAAGTGTTGAGACTTTATCTTTGATCAAATTTACTTTGCGAAGTACTTCTGCATCCGACACAAAACAATAGATGGCACCGGAATGATTCAAAATATATTCATAATCATCTTCGGAAATTGTTGGGTAAATAGGAACGGTTTGTGCACCAGTTCGCAACACACCAACATCCATAATATTCCATTCGGTTCTATTATTAGTAGAAATAATGGCAATTTTATCGTCTTTTTGAACGTTCATTTTCAAGAGCGCCCTCGATACAGCATTTGCTTTAGCGATGTATTCTTGGGTAGAAGTTTTTTTCCAAACTCCATTTTGCTTCGTTGCTAAAGCATCTGGAATTGAAGTATATTTATCTTGCTGATAATAGGGAAAATCAAAAAGCCTGGTTATAGAAGTCATATTCGAATGTTGAATTGACTCGCAAATTAAATAAAAATTAATAATAATTATTAATTTTCAAAAATTAAATGGAAAATTAAACCAGAATTATTCCATTTTACGAAAACGTTTTCTTGAAATAAAGTTTAATAGACTGATTTTAAGCTAAAATGTTCGTGTCGCATGAATTTTGGATTAATAGATTCCTCTACAGAATCTTTGCTTCTGTCTCCTACAAATGAATATTATATTTTATTAATATGATTGTTTTTGATTGATTAAAATCCCAAAAATGTAGCTTTTTATAAAGCTAAGTTGTAACTTTACACTAGAGTACGTTACCGTTGTAAGGCAGTTTTTTG
>JBKJXQ010000025.1:0-2737 GCA_046716235.1 Chitinophagaceae bacterium | reverse complement strand
ATATTACCCCATCAAATTCAATATTAAATTGCTGATCTCTGCGGGGAGGATAAAATTTATTGGGAGCATTATTGGAAGTATTATTTTCTGCAGGCTGTTGTTGCTGACTTCCTTCGTTGGAAGAATTTTGCTCATTCTGACGATTAGGTTGCTCAGGCTGCTGGTTAGTTTGAGCAGCGGGCTGCTGTTGTTGTTCGTTAGTATTTCCATCATTTTGTGCAGCGGCATTATCGCCGGTGGCATCTTCATTTACTATTTCCTTTTCGTCCGGTTTTTTACGGGGCTTCTTGATAAGGGGAACCTTTTCTTCTTTTTTAGGGGGCATTGGAGATTTTTTTATTAGTTTTTTATCTTCTTCATCATCGTCTTCTACCACAGCTTCTTCAGTACTATTACTGGTAGTAGTTTTTATAATACGTTTACGTTTGCCATCATTTGCCACCGCACCTTTAGAACCAGCAATGGCCTGGCTGTCAAGAATTTTATATACCAGATCCTGCTTGGCTAATTTTTTTGCATTAGGAATTTTAAGTTGCTCGGCTATGTCAAGCAGTTCAGGAACGAACATATCGTTCAGTTGGAGAATATCGTACATATAAAAATATTGAGGTTAGTCACAACTCGCAGCACCAATCTTGAAATCTGAAAAATTTTTGAATTTATGTTGAATGAAATCGGCAGGTAAATGATGAGCTAAAATACCGGGAGAACTATACTTATCAGCCTTTTTCCAATGCAATTATACGTTGATTTTGGGAAAATCAAAAATTTTTGCTTAGATACCAGAGGTTTCTTCCAAAGCTGTCGAAGGAAGATAGTTTATAAAGGTTTTAATGCCATCGCCAAAAATCCATTTGTAGAGAATTTTTCAGCAAAATTTACTATAAAAATGAGTTGTCTGGAAGAGCAGCAATACAATTATAAATTCAACGTATTAATGAAGAACCACTCATCGGGTTTATACTCCAGTTCAGCCCTTTTTTTGGAGAATTAGCTGATTTTCGAAGGTTGTTTGCTGTACTTACGTCTATTTTCGTACACTTATTAAACTGATTATGAAGAAAGTTTTTACCTTATCCCTACTGATTTTCGTCTTATTCGCTACAGCACAAGCCCAAAAGTTTGATGGCAACATCAAAGGGAAACTGACAGATACTGCCGCTAAAGGACCCATTGCCGATGCTACTGTCTCGGTTTTAAATGCCAAAGATTCTTCATTAGTCACCTTTACATTGTCAAATAAACTGGGCATTTTTGAAATAAAAGGACTGAGCGAAGGAAATTACCGGTTGGTTATTTCAAGCAAAGGATATATTGAATTTAATAGACCCGTTTCGATAACGGCAACAGAAAAAGTAATTGATCTGGGCAGCCTTGCTGTACAAAAAGATTTTAAAACACTTGAAGGAGTGACTATTACCAGCGAATCTCCCATCCAGGTAAAGAATGATACCATACAATTTAATGCCAGTGGATTTAAAACGCTGCCGAATGCCACGGCTGAAGATCTGATTAAAAAACTACCTGGTGTAGATGTAGATAAAGAAGGCAACATAAAATCGCAGGGGGAAACCGTACAAAAAGTGATGGTGGATGGAAAAGAATTTTTTGGAAACGATCCCAAGCTGGCTACTAAAAATCTGACAGCAGATATGATAGAAAGTGTGCAGGTATTTGATGATATGAGCGATCAGGCAAAATTTACCAAAATAGATGACGGAAGCCGCAGTAAGACGATCAATATAAAACTGAAGAAAGACCGCAACAAAGGTTATTTCGGAAGGGCATTAATTGGGGTTGGCGACCAGGGCCGATATGAAGGCAACCTGAGTGTAAATAAGTTTAATGGCAATAAAAGAATTTCCCTTCTGTTCAACGGTAATAATATAAATAAGCAGGGGTTTTCATTTTCAGACATCATCAGTTCTATGGGTGGCTTTAGTGGATTTGGCGGCGGTGGCGGAAACTTTGGCGGTGGTGCCCGGGGCGGTGGTGGCATGGGAGGGCTAAGTAATTTTTCCAATAGTGGCGGAAGTACCGGTCTTATTAAATCTCTCTCAGCCGGATTGAACTATTCTGACCAATGGGGCAGCAAAATAAAAGTAAGCGGAAGTTATTTTATTTCTAACTCTAATACTAACCAGGAGCAAAGCATACTTCGTCAAACCACTTATGGAGATTCAATTGTAACTCTTGATAAACAAAACTTATCAAATAATAAAAATCAAAATCACCGGTTTAATCTCCGGTTTGAATACCAGATAGATTCTATGAATTCTATTTTGTATACCCCATCTCTTACCTTACAACATTCAGAAAATTTCAGTACTGATACTTCCTTCAGCAGAACAAAAATTCCATCAGCTGAGTACCTTGCTGTTACAGGAAGAAATACAAATACAAATGAAAGAAACGGTTTCAACCTTGGAAACAATATTTTATTCCGACACAAATTTGGTAAAACGGGAAGAACAGTAACATTGGGTTGGAATAACACAACAGGCAATAGTAAAAGCAACGGACTTACAAATTCTGATAATGAATTTTACCTGCCCAACGGATTTATTTATCGTTCCCTTATTCAAAACCAGGTAAGCGGTCAAAAAACAACCACTAATAATAATGTTCTCAGTACTTCTTACACCGAGCCTTTCGGACTTAATAAATTATTGGAATTAAACTATGCCTATACCAACAACCTGAGTACTTCAAACAAAGAAGTAAATAACTATAATAC
>JBKJXQ010000024.1:0-8274 GCA_046716235.1 Chitinophagaceae bacterium | reverse complement strand
GCCAGCAGGTAATGACTGGTAGTTTAGTAATATCAGGATTTTCCATTACTACTTCCTGGCATTCTCCTCTCCCACTTTTTATCTTGGGCATCCAGCTCGCAAACTGTCCCAATTTTGGAAGCAGTTTTAATTTATCAATGATATTTTCTTTTGGGGAAGACAGTAAGTGAAATAAATTTTCAATCTCTTTTGCCACATCATCAAGATGACCTACTCCTAATGCCATACACATTCTCTTTTCACTTCCGTAGGCATTCATTAATACCGGGAAATCATAACCCGTATTTTCAAATAACAATGCTTTTCCACCATTTCCTGATTTACTGATGCGGTCAGTTATCTCTGCTATTTCTAATTTTGGATCAACATAACTTTTTATACGGATTAATTCCCCGGCTTTTTCTAATGCGTCAATAAATTGTTGCTGATTTTTCCAGGCCATGTATTAAAAATTATCTATGCAAAAATACAACACGGCATTTGAGTAAATGTTCATTTCTAAATAGTCGTCGTATTTGAAGTGAGAAAAGATTAGTAGACGTTTACAGGACAACCGGTATGATTCTTTTTGCCGTTGCCACCACCACCCATTCCATTTCCTAATTTGTAAGTAAGGTGCAG
Organism: Chitinophagaceae bacterium; assembly: GCA_046716235.1. Lineage (GTDB taxonomy): Bacteria > Bacteroidota > Bacteroidia > Chitinophagales > Chitinophagaceae > JJ008. The sequence continues at coordinate 7,653 of JBKJXQ010000024.1, read as the reverse complement.
ACCGGTAAAGTAATAGTAATCTTTAGTTTTAGAGTTGCCACGTTGAACAGATTTTGCGGGATACACTAAACTGCCGCCAGTTACTTCATCACCACGGTAGGACATATCTACCGCAAGTTGACCTTTTGCCGCTAGCAGATCGGCAGGATCAATATAAAATTTACTTACATCATCAAGATAGTCTGTAAATAATTTACGAATGCCAATTTCTGCACCTATCCTGAGATTTTCAGTAATGGCAAATTTAATACCTCCGCCAAATGGAATGGCAAGCTGCATCAAACTGTATGGCTGCCTGTCAGGATAACCGGATATGCCTTGCCCTTCTGTACTTAATGGCTTTAGAAAAGTTTTTTGATTACTGCTATTATAAGCGTAAGGATTATAATGATAAAGTGCAAGTCCCGCAAAAGCATAAGGAGAAAAACGGCTTTCGTACAGGTTCATCAGATAGTATTCACCAACCGCACTAAATTCTGCTATTGAAGTTTCAAATGCAAGGTTACGTAGCTGTGCATCTGTTTTATCACTAAATCGGTCTGCACCTCCAACTACGGCATAGGTAAATCCGCCCCTGAGCATTATCTGGTCAGTAAGCTCATAATTTACAGTAAGACCAATGGCACCGTTAGTTACTTTCTTTGGATAAATCTTGTCGACAAGATCGCCGCTGTAAGCTGCAAGTCCGCCAAAGAGCCCAACATGTATGCGTTGTGCCATTGCAGGAATAGCAAATAAATTTAAAAGGAAGAGAAGGCGAATAATTTTCATATTATGGATAATTGAAAATCTTATGCAAATTTAAGGCCGCAAAAGGCTTCATAATCCAAAATGCGAAAAAAAATAGTAAGTATGAAAAAATGCGGGAAACCGGGTTAATAACTAAAATTGCGTGGGCAACGCTGACTGGCAACGGGTTTATTTGCGCCGCTAAATAAATAACCAAAGGAGCTTAGTTTTAGTTCGATCGTCAACCCAAAGAAATAATACCAGTCCATTTCAGACGGCGTTCCTCTCTGATCGCCATGTGCAGGATATTGCAGACGTCCTCCAGGTATTTCATTTTCACGGAAGGCCAATTCCACTGCTTTATCACCTTTGGCTTGCCGCAATACATCTACATCAACATAGCTTGAGCTTACATCATCAATATAGTCAGTAAAAGATTTTCGCTGACTGAATTCAATTCCAATATTCAAGTTGTCATTAACAGCATACTTTGCACCCATACCAAAGGGTATTGACAATTGCGTTAGATTATAGGCTGGCCGATCTGAATACTGTGGTAATCCCTGCCCTTCTGTACTTAATGGTTTGAGAAATGTTTTTTTGCCATTTTTATCATAAGTCCACGGATTAAAATGAAAGACGGCAATTCCTGCATATATGTATGGAGTAAAACGGGTGGTTGAAATATCAAGAACGGTTGCTTCCAACGCAACATAAGCTTCCTGTATATCTGTTGTAAAACTGAGATTTCGTATTTTCAGGTAATCCCTGTTATTATAATCGGCCGCTTCTATTTTACCCACGTTAATCCCTCCCCGCAAGGTAAACCACCTGTTTAATGGTTTTCTGATTATAAGACCAGTGGCAATATTGGAATTTTTAAAAGTAAAACTATTGGGATTCAAATCTCCCTGATAATTCATAGCCCCTGCAAAAAGAGAAATTGTGGGAGATTTATCCTGCTCTTGCGAAAAAGATGATTGGTATAAAAACAGAGATAAAATAGCTGGCAGGATGTTTAGAGGTTTCACAGGCTTGAATTTTAAAAAGTTCTACTTGCCTTTTACTAACGCAATGAAGCCCATTGTGGTATTTTAATAATAATTATTCTATGCCAGGCAAGTACTTTTCCTAATAACAAAATCGTAAAAAATACAATCGCCACATATAGCAATCGGCCAGGGCATTTATACTAAGCTTTTGAATAAAGCCCGGTGTAAGTTATTCCCAGGCCCGGGGCCTCACTGTAAATAATTTTTCCAAAGTCATATTCAATCCCTGTTGCGAGGTCTTCTGAAAGCAGTAATGGCCCGTCCATATCTACCTCATCTATAAAGGGCAGTAAATGGGCAATAGCGGCTGAGCCAATGGTTGATTCATTCATACATCCTATCATTACTTTCATTCCCAGTTCTTTTGATTTGGCAATCATTCTTCTTGCAGGAGTAATGCCGCTGCATTTGGTAAGTTTTATATTAATACCATGAAAATAATTCTGGCATTTTTCTACGTCCTGTTCGTATACACATGATTCATCGGCATAAAGTGGCAAAGAAGATTCGCTGAATAATATTTTCATTCCTTCCCAATCATCTTTGGCTAATGGTTGCTCGACCAGTTCAACCCCCACCTTTTTTAATTCAGGAATCAGTTTTAATGCCGTCTCCACATCCCAGGCTGCATTCGCATCTACTCTTAAAACTGCATTGGTATTTTCTTTTAATGCTTTTACAATTGCAATATCATCAGCCGTGCCTACTTTTATTTTATAAACCGGCCATGGTTTTTCTTTTAACTTAGCAATCATTTTTTCAATGCTGTCAATGCCAATAGTATAATCGCAAATGGGATTTTTTGTTATATCGCCATTCCATAGTTCGTAAAGTTTTTTCTTTTTTAGTTTACCATATATATCCCATGCTGCCATATCAAGTGCACAAACCAAAAATGAATTTTTGGGAAACAGGTGATGAAGATAGTGCCAGTATCTTTCCGGATCGGTGAAAGCAAATTTTTCCACCAATGCTTTTTTGCTTTCCAGGTCTTCAATCATTTTTTCCACCGGAATATTATAGTAAGCAATGGCCGGAGCTTCACCATATCCTTTAATACCAAAATATTCCAACTCGACTATTAAAGTAGGCTGATGTGTTTTGGTTCCTTTTGAAATAGTAAACGGATGACGAAACTTGAGACTGTATGGCCAGTATTGAACTTTCATACAGCAAATATAATATTGGAAAAAGGGAGATGAGGAAAATTTGAAATTGATCTTCCAGGGAAATAGTAATTTATATTCTTCCGCTATGCTCTATATAACCATGCAATTCTTCATTAAATTCTTTTTGTTTTAATAATTCTTCCAATGAAATATGCATTCGATATTGCCAGTAGTTATCCGGATTAGCAGGGTTATTAATCCGCTCTTCCAGCGGGTTACTTCGGCGAAGGCTATCACTCATCCCAAATATATCCTGCAATTGAAAAATACTCCACATAGCAGGAGAATATAAGTGCTGCATTACTATGGCTCTGTTAATCCATGATTCGCAATATTGAGGCGCATCACCCCATTGCCCCATTACCTGATTATAAAATTGTTGTGTACGTTCCCTGTTTTCTTCCCACCAACCCCTTACTGTACTCATATCATGTGTTGATGGTGTAATGACTGACAAATAAGGTGCATCATTGGGATGGAAGAATTCTATTTTTGGATCTTTTGGCATCCGTTGTATTTCGAGGCTAAGTATTCCCAATTGTTTCATCACATCAGGCACACAATCGGGTACCATACCAAGATCTTCACCACAAACAAGCATATTGGTGGCCGCTTTTAGCTGGGGCAGTTTATGCATAGCTTCTTTAAACCAGAAGCCATCCTGCCGGCGATAGAAATAATTAATATAAAGTGCTTGTAATTTTTCCTGCACATAGGGAATAAGATGCTTGTAAGAAAGTGTTTTTTCCATTGAAATACGGAAATGAAACTGTTCTCCCTGTGAACCTTCTTCGTCAAATAAAATTACATTGGAAATAAGTTCAAATAATCCCTGCTTCAGACGATCCGTTTCAACCGATGTTTCTAATGAGGCAAAATATTCTTCTACCTGTTGCTGTGTTTCGTATTTCAATTCCAGGTCATATCCTCCAAAGCTATTTGCTACAAGGAATTTTTCTTTTACTGTTTCTGTTAACTCACCAAATACCTCACCCAATATTTCTTCGGTAATAAATGGACGGCAATACCGCTGGTAATCGAACCAAATTCCATTTTCGCCAAACTCATTTATATGTACCGGTAAACAAGGTACAAACCGCCCCATGATTCCCTGAATTGCATTTGCCGGTATGCTCCAGATCCGGAAAAATCCAAGAATATGATCGATGCGAAAGGCATCAAAATAGTTACTCATTTGCTCAAAGCGCTGCTTCCACCAGGCAAAACCATCCTGCTGCATTTTTGTCCAGTTATAAGTAGGGAATCCCCAGTTTTGTCCAAACGCTGTAAAATCATCAGGCGGAGCCCCGGCCTGCCAATTCATATTATATAGTTCGGGTGCCACCCAGGCATCGCAGCCATTTCTATAAATACCAATGGGGATATCGCCTTTTAATACGATACCTTTTTTATGTGCATATTGTACAGCTTCCATCAATTGCAGGTGCAGATGGAATTGTACAAAGAGATAAAAGCCCAATTCTTTAAAAGAAGATTTAGCGGCGATTAATTTATCAATTGCCGCTTTTTCATATATGCCATTATTTTTCCATTCTTCAAAACGGGAACTTCCATTTTTATCTCTTAAAAAACAGAAGGCAGCATACGGTTCTAACCAATGTTTATTGGACTTATAAAATTTTTTATAATTATCTGATTCAAAACAATCAGCAGACATTACTCCGTAGAGTTTTTTTAATACGGAAAGTTTATATTTAATTACTTCTTCATAATCTACTACGGTAAGTTCGTTTAGTTCCTGTTGTTTCTGTTTTAATAAACTTAACTCATCTGCAAAATCCTGTCCTGCTACTTTTGATAAATTGATGTATAATGGATGAAGTGCAAAAGCAGAAATGGCGGCATAAGGATAAGAGTCCTTCCAGCTATTGGTGGCAATCGTATCATTTACCGGCAGAATTTGTATCAATTTCAATCCGGTGATTTGTGCCCAGTTTACTAATAATTTTATGTCTTCAAACTCTCCTACTCCAAAACTATTTTTACTGCGAAGGCTGAAAACAGGAATTGTTACCCCGGCACCTTTCCATGTATTGTTAGGTAACCGAACAAAACCATCATGCAGGATAGTTAGCTTTCTTTTTGCAGCATTATTATATAACAACCTGTTATTCCCTGCCTCGTATCGTATAAATTTATTTTCTTTTGTATTAAAAATGCCATACTTGTATGCAACAGGAAAATTGCTCTCTGATAAATCCAGTTTTACTTCCCACCAATCGTCAGTTTTCCTCAATAATACCGGGTGTTTGATTGTCCATTCGCCAAGTCGTTCGTCACTTCCCGGTAAGCAAATAACTTCATTCTTTTTTAACAGGGGAGCTTTTACTTTAAATACATGAGTAAAGTTTTTATCGGAAGAAACTTTATATTTTGCAATGGAAGATTTTAAGAGGACTTTGCTGAAGGGAGCTGAGAAAAAAATATTTTCATATTCTCCTGCATAATTCCAGACATCCGTAACCTGTATTTCCTCGAAATTTTTTTTCAACAAATCTATTTTCCGGTCATTGCCCCATTCATAGAGCATCTCTCCGCCGGTAGTTTTTAAAATATATTTGTAGGAGATATTTTTGGGTACCTCTTTTCTTTTAATCTCAATGGTAGTATGCCAAAATTCTTCATTCAGGTAATCCATCAGCAATGCTTTTGCCGGGTCATTGTTGCCCAGTTCGTCAATATTGCCGGTAACCCACAATTGCTGTCCAAATTTTGTACTGAAGTGCAGGTAAAAAAGAAGCTTCATTGCAATCGTGGTTCTGTGGTTAAAGAGGCAGCTTTATGTGTCTGAACGACACAATCAGTACGAATATAAAAAAAACCTGTTAGGTTCGTAATAATATTTAAACTATTCATATAAAAATCCCGGTAAAGTCATGAATTATGGTAATAAAACCTGGCCAAAGCTCTTTTTATTTTGCCTGGGCTTGTTTATAGCCGCTGCATTTTGTATGAAATGGATGGAAAAAGATTTTTTGCATAATGATTCTTTATTTAACATCATTGGGCTGGAGATTATTTATCCGCAAGAAAGGGTTGTAAATATATTATCCGGCCTCGACGATAAGGTAAAAACGATACTTCGTTATCATCTATTATTTGACTTTGTTTATATGGCCGGAGTTTTTCCGGGAATTGCCGCTTTATGTATGATAGCAAGGCAAAAATCGGATAGTAGGATATTGAAAATAATTCTTTTATCATTTGCTTTTTTGCAACTGGTAGCCTGGGGTTGCGATATTTATGAAAACCTATGTTTATTAAAATGGTTAAAAAATCCATTAAATGTAAAGGAATTTTCGACGTATCATTTTATTGTGGCAGCCAAATGGATATTTGCAATAATAGCGGTTTTACTGGCCATACCATTTGCCATCCGGCGAAAGAAAATTATAAATTAAAACTCATTTTTTGATTCAGTAGCTGCACCTTATTTTTGCACAAATATTTTTACAATGGAACAAACAAAGAAATATACGGGTATCTGGTGGCTGATATTTTTTGCTTCTACCGCGGCCTTAATTTTTGCTATTTTAACCCATTGGGAATGGTTGACGCTGATTTTACCTTTTCTAACAACCTCGTTAGTGAAAGCGATGGACATAATGTAGACAATGCACACTTGTTAATATGTTTTGAGAGCCTTGTCATTTTGCGGGGCTTTTTTTTTATACCTTCAATAAATCAAGATTTTTTTTCGCTGGTAAACAATTTAATTTAAACCTTAAAAAAACGATTATGAGATTAAGCATTTTTACATTTATCGCAGTGCTCATCCTGGGTACATCTGTTAATTTTGCAACAGCGGCTATCATCGTCCCTTCTTTAACCAGTTCAACTGAGCCTGATCCTGCCAAAGTAAAAGCGGCAATGGCTGAGTTCAAAAGCTTATCGAAGCATGAAAGAAGAATGAAACTTAAAGAAACAAAGAATGCGGTAAAAGTTTTTAAGGCAGATAAAAAAGCGGGAAAGGAACCAAGTACGAATACGTTGCTTCTTGTAATACTTGCAATATTACTTCCTCCTCTGGCTGTGTATCTTCACCAGGGAGAAATTAATAATAAATTTTGGATTGCTTTAATTTTAACTTTATTATTCTGGTTGCCGGGAATTATATATGCACTGATCGTTATATTGGGAAATAAATAATTTAGCTTCCTATAAAAAAAACTGGTCTATTACAGACCGGTTTTTTTATGGGTTTAACTAAAAAAAGTCCCGCAAAAAAATGCGGGACTTACATAATAATTTCTCTGAAGTTTATTTTACAGAATCAACCAAAGTTTTAAAAGTCTCCGGATTGTTCATGGCCAGATCGGCCAGTACTTTGCGATCGAGGTTAATACCTTTTGTTTGTAATTTATTGATGAACTGAGAATAGGTCATCCCTTCTGCACGAACAGCTGCATTGATACGGGCTATCCAGAGCGAACGATATTCTCTTTTCTTTAGTTTACGTCCTACAAACATGTAGGTCATCCCTTTTTCCACTACGTTTTTGGCAACGGTTAATACATTTTTACGTTTGCCATAAAAACCTTTTGCTTGTTTTAATATTTTTTTGCGGCGGGCTTTAGAGGCCACTGCATTTTTTGAACGAGGCATATCTGATTAATTTAAAATTTTTAATAAATGAAAATGTCAGGCTGTTAGCTGCAGGGTTAATACGCTTAACCTATAGC
>JBKJXQ010000023.1:0-3741 GCA_046716235.1 Chitinophagaceae bacterium | reverse complement strand
TGTATATGTGGCCACATCGTATTATACTGACCTGACTCAAGAATAGCGATATCAAATGGGCCATATTTTTCACCAATTTCTTTAAAGTGAGTATCATAACCAGAATCCCCACCGAGATATAAATTGTGCTTTGCTGTTTTTAAAATAAATGATGACCATAATGTTTGGCCTCTTTTTATTCCCCTACCGGAAAAATGGCGGGCTGGTGCGGAAGTCAATTGCATATTCGTTTCTAATTTTATTGATTGCCACCAATCCAATTCAGTTATTTTATTTTCATTAATACCCCAATGTTTCAAATGTGAACTAATACCGAGTGAGCAAATTACCTTGCCTGTTTTATTTTTTAATTTCCTGATAGTTTTAAAATCAAGGTGGTCGTAATGGTCATGAGTGAGAATGAGATAATCAATATCCGGCATATCATCGGCGGTATATTCATTACTGCCCCGAAAAGCTTTTACCATAAATGAAACCGGTGCAGCATTGCCACTGAACACCGGGTCAATCAGAAAATTTTTATTTTCTACCCTTATAAAATAGGAAGAGTGACCAAACCATACAATAACCGGTTCGGCTCCATTCAACTTTTTTAAATTTGTTTTTACAAAAGGTAATTTAACGGTTGGCGCAGTTTCAGGATGTTTTTTAAAAAACCCGGCTGTCATCTTCCAATAGGAAACGCCTTCAGCCTTCATCGGAGTGATTGATAAATTCTGAAAAGCCCCTTTCTGATAATTAGGTGATTGTTGTAACCGATTTAAAAGTTTTCCTGAGGGAAGTTTGCCTGTTATCTTTAATGACATGATGGTAATATTTTTCAGCCCGTAAATTACCAACCCATGCATTCACCTGACTAACAATTTCGGTGAACAAACAATATTAAATGGTAAAGGTAGAATTCTAAGTCACAACCCTTTTAACTACAATACGGTTCGTGGTAAAATGAGTAATCAGTACCCGTACAACATCACCTTCGTTTATGCTATCTTTTTCAGTATCTGTTATAGAAAGCTTAGCCTGCATTTTATCACCAAATAAATTAAGGTAAACAGCATGTGGTGAAACTTTGTAAACAATGGCTTCAATTTCAATTTGATTATTAAAATACTGTGTTGCTTTTTTATACTCCGCAATGTAATTATGAGAAAAAAGTTCAGCGGCAATACTATTCGGCTTGTCCAGGTTTATTAATTTAAAGCTGATAGCTACATTAGCGGCTGTTTCCACTGGTTCTTTTTCCCATTTAGATAACTGAATGGGAAAAAGAATATAGCTATCGATTTCTTTCACAAAAAATTTGCCATCCACTATTTTTAAATACCCGGCAAACCGGTTTTCTATTTCTGCTTTTTGCACCAACAAAGAAATAGCTTCATTGTGGCTGAATTTTACATTGTACGCCGTCATCTTATCGCCCCTGTCGGATAATCGTAGCTGAAAGCTTACCGTATCATTTAATTTATACTGATGTGTTTTTTTGCCGCTATCGGCTGCATTCGTTTTGCAATTGACCGATTTGGCTTTATTATTAACCTCGTATTCAATTGTAGCAAAATGCTTTTCGTAGTTGATAAACGAAATTTTCCCTTTATATACTTGTTCCTGTGTTTCCATCTGCTGCAAATGTAGGCCGAAGAAGAATAAGACAACTGGTTGGTTTTGTTTCAAAATTCACCCCTATATTTATTGTATAAAATATACTGATGTCAACCCGCAACCTGAACCGTTCCATATTCGGCGATACAAAAAACAGGGGAAACCTGATGCCGCTTGAAGAAGCACACCTTTTATTAAACGAATGGGTGCCCAATGAAAAACTGCGCCTGCACATGAAGCAGGTGGCCGCTAATATGAAAGCATGGGCTATTGAAAAAGAAAATGCAGACGAACAAACTGCATTAAAATGGGAGCTGGCAGGCTTACTGCATGATGCTGATTGGGAAAAGTATCCTGATGATCATTGCCTCATTATTATTGAAGAACTGGAAAGAAGAAATATTGATCCGGAAGTGATTCATTGTATTGCATCGCATGGGCCTAAGGTTTTTGGGGTAGTACCTGTAACTAATATGGATAAAATGATTTATGCAATGGATGAACTCTCTGGTTTTATTCATGCCGCGGCATTAATACGACCAGGTTTATACGAAGGATTAGAAGTAAAAAGTGTTTTAAAAAGATTAAAAACTCCCTCCTTTGCCGCCCAGGTAAGTCGTGAGGATATAACAGATGCCCTTTCAGGTATAAACATCTCACTGGAAGAATTAATACAGTTTATTATTGATCATCAAAAGGGTATCTGATAAGCTTTCTCATTAAAAAAAAATTAAACTTTTGTTAAGAGTTCCGGTCTCAACCGGGATTGAATTTCTATGCTTCTGTAGGAGCCACTAACAAAAAATTAAATTATGAGAAAGATTTACTTTTTAACGGCCTGTTTATTAACTCTTCGGCTGATTGCATTTGGCAAAAGCCCCGATGCAGGTAATTTTACTTTTACTGTTGATGTCCCCACTTTTACTGTGAGCTTTACCAATACATCTACCCTTGGAAATGAACCGGGTGACCGGAAAGCTTTCTGGAATTTTGGTGATGGAAAGATGCAGACAACGGGAGCACTTTATAACATCAAACATCATTACTCCGCTGGCGGAACCTATCCCGTTTGTTTGAGAATATTCCGGTATACGAGCCATCTCGATTCCGTTTTAACTGTAGAAGTATGCAAAACAGTCATCATTGAAACATCCTGCAGTATAGATTTTGAACGCATGCCAGGAGCCTCTGTAAATAATCCTTTGCGGACGGAATTTAAAGCCCAGCCATTCAGCAGTACGCATAAAAAACCATCAAAGATTTGCTGGATATTTGGTGATGGCAGGGATACATGTATAAATTATCCCGAAAATTATACTGGTGTGTATGCCGTTGCTCATACCTATGCACATAACGGCCAGTATGAAATGTGTGTCAAGGTTCTTTATTATGGTGGTTGTGAAGCAAGGAAGAGCAGGTTGGTATCTATCGCAACACCTGATAATTGCAGTGCAGGTTTTATTCGTCAGCCGGGAGGTTCAATCAATAATCCTTTACGAACAGAATTTAAAGCACTGCCTTTGCATAACAATAATAAAAAACCTTCCCGGATCTGCTGGACATTTGGTGATGGGCACGATGCCTGCATTAATTATTTAGGAACATATTCCGGAGCTTACACGGTTAGTCATACCTATGCAACTGCCGGTGAATATAAAGTATGCGAGAAAATTACTTATTTCGGAGGTTGTGAAAAAAGTGTATGTAAACAATTCCGGGTACCAGATAAGTATGAACCACGTTTAATACTTACGCCAAATCCTGTACATAATGAAGTGCATGCTTTATACTATTCTACTTTTTCCGGGCCGGTAACTATCCGGATCATGAATACTAATATACAAGTAAGGAGCTATACCCGCACTGCTGTTGCAGGAATAAACAATTGGGAGTTTGAGCTCGGCATATTAACTCCCGGCATTTATACATTTATAGTCCAGTCACCAAATCAGGCTGTTAGAGTGATGTTCTTAAAAATATAACTCTACCGGAATAATATTGCCTATAAAGCCGTCTCCAAATGGGCGGCTTTCCTTTTGATTAAAATTTCTGTTATATAGTGCTATAATACCAATTACATTAAGCGTACATCTATGGATAAATGTCAGGCTGAGTTTATCGAAGCCTTATAATCACCCTTCG
>JBKJXQ010000022.1:0-3119 GCA_046716235.1 Chitinophagaceae bacterium | reverse complement strand
ATGTATCCAACTGCGTTATTACCGAATATCCGGTACCTTCTTTATACCAGGTTTTTGACCAGATGGTACGACTGCTGCCGGTATCAGTAAGTACAAGTTCCTGTATTTTCATTTTATCTGGTAATATTGTTTTCTTCTTTAGTTTCACAATCCAGGTGCTATCACCCAAAAAAGTTACCGGGTTTTCTTTATCTGACAGGGTGCTGTCTTTTAAATAAAAATAACTGGGCGACCGGGAAAAGGATACAAATATTTTTTCTCCGGTAGTATCATTGCTGAATGTTCTGTAGCGGCTAACACCACCTGCCATCAAGTTATCTCCTGACTCTTCCTCTTCTCCATCACCACCAGAATAATTATTCTGTGGCATATCAATCTTAATTTTTTTTTCTTCGGGATATACAGGTGTAGTTACTGTAAAATATAGAGAGGTATCTCGTTCAATTTTCGCATCCTTATAGACAAAAGGTTTAATTTCAAAAGAGTTCAGGAAGTTATTCATCCCTGGCACAAGTTTTTTCCCTCTGGCAATTAATGTGTAATAGTGAGGACCCTGAATAATAAAACGGGTTAGTAATATAGCACCTGTCTTGTCTTTATACTTTCCATCTAATGCCGGATAACCTTTGTAAATTGTTTGTACCCTGCTCAGTTGTGAATCTATAAATTCCGAAGCCATAAAACTTTCATTCATCAGGCCCAGGTCGAAGGAATCTTCTTCCACAAAATGAAAGTTGTTGATATCCGTTCTGATAACACGGTAATGGGCATTGGCAGCTTTATCTTCTGCATCAAATAACCAACTGCCATCATTACCCATATAAGGTGTATGAGGAAAATCAACTGCAAAGCCCCCATAGTCAGGTGAATATTTTTTCCAATGGGTAGTTGCAGAATCATTATCGCTTTTGTATGGCTTCAATTGAATACTTCCAAAAAAACGCTTTGCTTCTTCACCCAATTTTACATAATTACCGGTGCCACTCATTTTAAAAAAAAGCACTTCGAAAGGAGTAATAAAAATATTATACCGCTGTATATCGCCACGTCGGGTACGGTTAATAATATCTATTCCTTTATATCCATTTTTTATGATTGCAGTTTTAGAAATAATTTTTCCAGGAATATTTTCATACAATAAACTATCAATAGTATTGTAAACATCATTAATAGTATGCGACCATATCCAGGCATTTGTCATAATACGGGTAACCATATAATAACTGCCGTTGGCCATATCAGCATATTCTTTCTGATCCAGTGCCGCATCCTCACCAAACTTGTAAAATTTTCCGGGTATATCTACTGTAAATAATCCGTCATCGGCTTTTGCTGTCCTGAATGTAACCGGCACTCTTATCTTATCTATCAAATCCTTTTCCTTACTGGCCCGTTCTTTCATTTTTACAGGACGAAGTTTATATCCTCTGCTTCTAAGTATTTCTATAACTCCCCGATCGCCGGGTAAATGTGCAGCCCCTACACCAACAAATAATGAAGTACCAGATTTAATGATAGAATCAATTGAATAAGCTTGTATTTCATTTCGTTTATACAAAAATTTCTCATCAAATGCTGTTGAAAAACTATTGTATTTATTGATAGAATCAAGCAGATCGAGATTTCCGCTCCGGTAAGCTTCCTGTAATTTATCGGCTGAATAGGCACCATCATTATCGCCGTAACTTCTGTCTTTTTTGGTTTTGTCTTTAGCAGCATCTTTGTATGCTTCAGCCATCAGCATCATACTTTTGCCATAATCTTCTACGCCGGCAATCTTTTTGCCCCATTTTTTTCCGCATTGAAAAATATACATATCCAGGTAAGTATCCTCTTCAAAATCGCTTGACTCATTGCCATAACTCCTATACAACAGATTATTGATAGTAGAAGGATTACTAAATAATGATCGCTGTATCTTATTAGCATACTTATAAAACTTAAGTGTATTAATAGTAAGATAATCGTCAGGCATTGACAAATAATTATTCTCAGCTGCACCATTACTGGTAAGTTCAAAATTGCTCATGTCTTCCTGCCATGTTTCAGGATTTGTTTCCAGCGCTACCATTTGTGTATTTCTGATAGCTATATAAAAAGAATCAGGAAGATTGAAAGCCTGTTTACTGCTTACATGCATGGTACCGATCAGGTACGAGGGTTTTTTAATACCATTGCCGGTAATCTCCCATAGCAAACTGGGATATTTCTTTTCAGTCAATGCAGGCTGCGCCAATATAATAAGACAAAGTACGGTTGTAAGAAAAAAAAGGAAGATACGCTTCATAAAGGAGGGAATATCTGGTTATTGCTCTAAACAAAAGTAAGATGCCGGGGAGTAATAAAAAGCATAAAATTGTTTTGGTAAACAATGCCTTGTATTTGATTAATGAGCTACCGCCATTTGAATTGTATAGCTGGGGTGACTAAAAGTGCCGTATAAAATGTGTAAAATTAAAAAAGATTTAAGGGTCAAAAAGTATACCTTTGCCAGCTTTAAAAGCACTGTCGAACTGACCAAACCCGGCGCCGTAAGGCCGGATTCGGATCATCCCTCTCCGGTTATCTTCACCGGTTTGTGTCATGAGACTATTATATAAACACATTTACTCATGAAGCTTTCACAATTCCGTTTCGATCTTCCGCTTAACCTTATTGCCCAAAATCCTGCTAAAAGACGTGAAGATGCCCGTATGATGGTAGTCCATCGTCATACTGGGGAAATAGAAAACAAACATTTCCGCGACATTCTTGATTATTATGATGATAAGGATGTGTTTGTAGTAAATAATACCAAAGTATTTCCTGCCCGCATGTATGGCCGCAAAGAAAAGACAGGGGCCAAAATAGAAGTGTTCCTTTTAAGGGAATTAAATAAGCCTAACCGCCTTTGGGATGTAATCGTTGATCCTGCAAGAAAAATCCGTGTAGGCAACAAATTATATTTTGGCGAACAGGAAGACCTGGTAGCAGAAGTAATTGACAATACCACTAGCCGGGGACGCACCATCCGTTTTTTATGGGAAGGCAGCGAAGAAGAATTCAGGGCTCAGTTGGAAAAGCTGGGAGAAACTCCATTGCCAAAATACATTAAACGTAAACCAGACGAGGAAGATAAA
>JBKJXQ010000021.1:0-6668 GCA_046716235.1 Chitinophagaceae bacterium | reverse complement strand
ATACAAATAAGTATACCTACAGATTGAGGAATTGGTACTTTTTTAGCGTTTTCCCAAAGATTAATTGTTGTCGAAAAAATTATTAAAAGAATAATAGTGATGATACCCAGAAAAACACCTGCATAAGTATAGAAGCTATATTTACTTTTTACCAAGGCTAACTATTTGTAGTCAATAATATCAATCTTTTTTTTACAAAAGGAAAATTCCACCTCATCATTACTGCTCACTACCACCAATCTATCTTTACAATATTCATTAATAAGCCGATGATATAATTCAATACCCGCTGCATCTAAATTTGTACATGGCTCATCCAGCAATACAATCGCCGTATCAGAAAATATACATTGCGCCAGCTTTACACGTTGTTTCATACCGGAAGAAAAATTGCGGATTTGTTTATTCACCGCTTTTTCTAAACCAATTGCTGAAATAATTAAATCAGTTGTAATGCCCGATAAAAAGGGCTTGAATCCATGATGAAAATTGAAGAACTCCGTAATGGTCATTTCTTCCACCACTTCCAGATAGGGGGCACATATCGAAACATGAGTGTAAATGTTGTCAGATGTAAGTTGTCCGGTGACTGGCCTTACATTTACAGAATCTTTCTGCCATCCGCCATCGTTCAAGCCATATTCAATTTTCCCTTCATTGATATACATTCCTCCACTAAGTACCTGCAATAAAGTACTCTTTCCACTCCCATTTGGTCCGGTAATGGCATACGATTGTCCTGCTTCAAATGTGTAATTAAAATGACGGAATATCCAGTCACGGTTGAACCGCTTACCGGCATCAGTCAGCGATATCTTCATCAACACTATTTTTAGTGAAGCGTTTAATGATACCTCTCCTGGATTCCCGGATGAAGGTTACTATTTCATCCCTTTCATCAGTTGCCGGAAACTCTTCTTCCAGGTATTGTACAGCTTGTGTAGTATTAAGTCCTTTGTTATAAATAACACGATAGATATCAAGAATATGGTTGATCTTATCAACCGTAAAGCCGCGGCGTTTTAATCCAATGGAATTAACACCGGCATAAGAAATAGGATTGCGGGCAGCTTTAATATAAGGCAACACATCTTTACCAACCAGCGAACCACCACTTAAAAAGGCATGTTTGCCTATTTGTACAAACTGGTGAACTGCACACATACCACCCAGAATGGCCCAATCGCCAATGGTAACATGGCCTGCTACCTGTGTGTTATTACTGAGAATACAATTATCACCAACGATACAATCATGGGCAAGATGGCAATAGGCCATGATAAAACAATTCTTTCCGATAGAAGTTTTTTCCCGGTGTGAAGTACCCCGGTTAATAGAAACATATTCACGGATAGTAGTGCCATCGCCGATAACTACCTGTGAGTATTCGCCCTGGTATTTCAAATCTTGTGGAATGGCTGCAATAACAGACCCCGGAAAAATACTTACGTTTTTCCCGATACGGGCACCTTCCATAATGGTTACATTGGAACCTATCCAGGTACCTTCACCAATTTCAACATCCTGATGGATAACAGTAAAAGGATCAACTTTTACATTGGTTGCCAATTTTGAATTGGGATGGATATACGTATGTGGATGAATCATGCAGTCTTGTTACAAAATCGCTTTTTAGCGGAATGGGCAAAGTTAGCTGTTACAGCTAAAAACCGAACTTTTTTTAGTCATAGTTTGTTAAAAATCAGGCCATCAGGAATTTAGATCAAAGTTGTACCATTAAAATGCCTCATGATGCCTAAATTTGTAATTCGCTTTCGATAGACAGCCTTAAATATGCACAATCCTCCTGATATATTATCACTGGCTTATAAGCAAAACCTGATGCAGGGTGATATGGTATTGTTGCAGGAAAGAGAACAGCAAATACCAGGCTCTGTTCAATACACCATCAACAGGTACAACCGCCTTCCCCAATGGAATATTGAAGATACAGGTATGATGGTATATCATTATGAAAAAAGCACTCCCAAAGAAAATTACCTGGAATTAAGGTTTTGTGTAAGCGGTAATGTGTATTGCCGTAAGAAGAATACCGAGTGTGATATGTGCCAGTTTTCTGCTTCTAAAACTTGTATGGAAAGGGTGGATAGTGTGGATGTGGTTAGTTTTAAATTTTCCCCTACTCATCTCAGCCAATTTGTAAAACCACGAAAAGGTAATGCAGTGCTGACGGATGATATTATGAGTTTTAAACACAGCTCTTCTTTTACAAAAATTCTTCCGCTGTGCGGCAAAACAAGAATGGTGCTGGAAGGAGTGTTAAATCATACTTATAGTGATAGCTTAGAAAATATTTATATCAATGCGCAAACCCAGATGCTGTTATTATACAGTCTCGATTGTATGTTGGGTGAAAAAGAAATTGATGTGGTAGGCTGTAAGTTTCTTGCCAATGAAGCCGACCGGGAAAAAATAATTAAAGCCAGGGAAATTCTGATCCAGCATATTGGTGAACCTATCACCATTAAAGAACTGAGCCGTAAGGTAGCCATCAATGAATGCTATCTTAAAAAAGGATTTAAAGAATTATTCGGTACTACCGTATTTGATTTTTATCAAAGCCAGCGGATGGAACATGCCAAATATCTTTTGTATGAAAAAGGGTTGAGTGTAACAGAAGTTTCTATGTTGCTGGGTTATTCTTCCATTTCTCACTTTTCTACGGCGTTTAAAAAGCATACAGGATTGAAGCCTTGTGAACTATTGTTGCGATAATAAGATTGTTTTTATTTCACTTATACTTTACATTCATACTTATTAAGCATTGAAATTACCTAGCTACATACTGGCTTTTTATATCATTTTATTATCCGCAGTTCCCTGTTGTGCTTTCGATAGCTGTCCGGATGATAAAAAGGAAAATGCTGTAACTACAGAACAAAAAGAACAGCATGAAAGCGACGCCGATGACTGTGGCACCTGTTCCCCCTTTTTCAGTTGTGAAGGTTGCGCAACAGCTACTGTAAATGTTGAACCCGTTCAATTTGCAATTGTGACAACTCCACTGTTGCCTGTCTATACCGGTTATACCCAGGCCCCTCTTTCTACAATAGATTACGATTTCTGGCAACCGCCGAAACTAAATTGATGTAAATCTTAAAAGGAGATCAGATTCATTAACTCAAAATTTATCGATGAACAAATTATTTTTAGCTGTAGCGGCATTATTATGTACTGTAAGTACATTCGGACAGCAAAGCCTTAGAATAAAAATTATTAATGCAGGTACAAAAGAACCACTTGCTGCGGCAACTGTTTCTATTCCGTCATTAAAGAGAACTGTCGTAAGCGATAGCTTAGGTATAGCTGCCTTTCAGAATTTATTTGAAGGTAAATATCAGGTAAATGTTTCTTACGTCGGGTTTACTGAAAAAGAATTTTCACTAACTATCCCATTTACTAGCTCTTTATTTGAAATTGACTTAGAACCCGAAGAAGAAGATGAGGAAGAAGTGGTCATTCAATCCACCAGGAGTTCAAGAACAATCAGCGATATTCCAACCAGAGTGGAGTTTGTTGCCGGTGAAGAGCTTGATGAAAAAGCAAACATGAAACCTGGTGATATAAGAATGGTGCTGACAGAGAGTACAGGTATTCAAACACAACAAACTTCAGCAACATCGGCCAATGCCTCCATCCGGATACAGGGTTTAGATGGACGATATACACAAATACTTAAAGACGGACTTCCCTTATATGCCGGCTTCAGCAGTGGATTGGGGTTATTGCAAACACCCCCGCTTGACCTGAAACAGTTTGAAGTAATCAAAGGTTCTGCTTCCACATTATATGGTGGGGGTGCTATTGCCGGATTGGTCAACTTAATTTCAAAAACACCCAGGGAAGAGAGAGAATTAAAATTTCACCTCGATGTTACATCTGCAGGTGGACTAAACACCAGCGGATTTTATGGTCAGAAATATGGTAAAACTGGAGTTACAGTTTTTGCTTCCCGCAATAGCAATAAAGCATACGATCCTGCTGATATTGGATTGACAGCTATTCCAAAATTTGAACGATATACTATTAATCCAAAGTTATTTTTGTTTTTTACTCCTAAAACAGAATTGAATGCAGGTATAAATATTACTACAGAAACACGTACCGGGGGCAATATGGATTTCATTAAAGGGAATAACCCATCCGGGTTTTTTGAAAAAAATAATACCGACCGCTACAGCACACAATTAAGTTTTAAGCATCATGTCGGTAAGTCGGGTTTACTTACCATAAAAAATAGTCTGAATCGTTTTCAGCGGGTTATTTCATCACCCGGCTATGTTTTTAATGGAAAACAAAATGGAACTTTTACCGAGGGTACTTACTCTTCTCATAGTTCAACATCTGAGTGGATCACGGGTATAAATCTTATTACAGATGATTTTAAAGAGCAACAACTCACACCCATTCCACTAAGAAATTATAACCAATTGACGTTTGGAGCTTTTGTACAAAACAACTGGAAGGTCAATGATAAATTTCACCTGGAAACTGGTTTAAGAGGAGACGGGGTAAAAGATTATGGCTTTGCTTTATTACCAAGAGTATCGGCGTTATTTAAATTTTCCCAAAAGCTTTCTTCCCGGATTGGTGGTGGATTAGGTTATAAAACGCCGAATATCTTTACGGAAGAAAGTGAAAGATTGCAGTATAAAAATGTACTGCCGGTGGATGAGAATCAAAATAAATTGGAAAAGAGCTACGGTGTAAATGCTGATATTAATTATAAAACAAAGCTGGCTGATGGAAAAGTAAGTTTTAGTATTAACCATCTTTTCTTTTTTACCCGTATCAATAACCCATTGTTATTGCAACCTCTGGGAGGTAATTACCGGTTCAATACAATTGTGGGACATATAGATAGCAAAGGAATGGAAACCAATATCAGGGTTGGCTACAGTGATTTTAAATTATTTCTGGGATACACTTATGTCAAGGCATATTTGCATGAGGGCAGTAATAGAATAGAAAATTTCTTAACGCCCCGGCATCGGCTTAATTCAGTACTCTTATATGAAGTAGAAGAAAAGTGGAAAGTGGGATTAGAAGCTTATTTCTTCGATAGACAAAAACTAAGTGACGGCACTACCGGCAAATCGTATTGGATAACCGGGTTTATGGCTGAAAAGCTTTGGAAAAAATTTTCATTGTACATCAATTTTGAAAACTTCCTGGATACAAGACAAACAAGATATGGTAGCATTTATACAGGCAATATTAATAATCCTGTGTTTAAGGATATTTATGCACCACTGGATGGTTTTGTCGTAAATGGAGGTATTAAAATAAAATTGTAATTAGATAAAAACGCCGGAAAATTTTTTCCGGCGTTTTATACGATGTGATAATTTAATTATGACCCACAGCTTACGCAACCATCTTCCATGCTGCAGGAAGGTCCGGCACTAAAGTCAGTGGTAATATCATCTGCAATAGCAGCAACCTGCTCAGCCGTTACCTGGGGAACCAATGGCTGCATCTCTTCGCTGCCTTGTTTCTCAATGGTAAATTGTACGGCTTGTGATGCTGCCTGCGAACGCAAATAGTACATGCCTGTTTTCAATCCTTTCTTCCAGCCATAAAAATGCATAGAAGTTAATTTAGAAATAGTAGGATTGTCTACAAATAAATTCAACGATTGTGACTGGCATATAAATGCACCACGATCAGCGGCCATGTCTATCAGGCTACGTTGTTTTATCTCCCAAACTGTTTTATAGAGTTCTTTTATTTCAGCAGGTATTTCTTCAATGCCCTGTACAGAACCGTTGGCGGCGATGATCCGGTTTTTCATGCTGTTATTCCACAAACCAAGATTTACAAGATCTTTCAACAGGTGTTTGTTTACAATAATAAATTCACCGCTTAATACTCTTCTTGTGTAAATGTTACTGGTGTAAGGTTCAAAACATTCATTGTTACCAAATATTTGTGAAGTAGATGCAGTAGGCATAGGTGCAACCAATAAAGAGTTTCTTACACCATGCTTTATTACTTCAGCCTTCAATGTTTCCCAATCCCAGCGTTCACTTGGCGTTACTCCCCACATATCAAACTGGAAAATTCCTTTTGATACCGGTGAACCGGCAAATGTTTCGTAAGCACCTTCTGTGATAGCCAAATCTTTACTGGCTGTCATCGCAGCAAAGTAGATGGTCTCAAAAATATTTTTGTTCAGAATCTTTGCCAGGTCACTTTCAAATGGCAGGCGCAGCAGAATAAATACATCTGCCAAACCCTGCACACCAATGCCGATAGGGCGATGGCGCATATTAGAAGTTTTGGCTTCCGGTACAGGATAGTAATTATTGTCAATAATTTTATTAAGGTTTTTTGCAGACTGGTAGGTTACATCATACAATGTGGCAAAATCAAATTTGCCATCAGTTACAAATCTTGGCAATGCGACTGAGGCAAGATTACAAACGGCTACTTCATCAGGGCAGGTGAATTCCAATATCTCTGTGCAAAGATTACTGCTTAAAATAGTACACACGTTTTGCTGGTTGCTTTTACCATTTGCCGCATCTTTATATAATAAATAAGGTGTGCCTGTTTCAATTAGTGAATCTAAAATAGCAAACCACAGATCCTGTGCTTTAACTGTTTTTCTTGCTTTGCCTGCGGCCTCATAGTCAGTATATAAT
>JBKJXQ010000020.1:0-2505 GCA_046716235.1 Chitinophagaceae bacterium | reverse complement strand
ATAATACTTTCTGCAATAAGCTGTTTAAATAGTTGTTTAAATAATACAGCTAATTATTTAACTAATCCTCATAAGTCATTTACCATAATAACAAACTCCAGTGGCTGAGTGGGAATGACGAAGTGTGTATCAATTGGTAATGGTTTTGTTTCGGCGGTTTTCCGATAACCCTGTCTTTCATACCATGCTATCAGCTCCATGCGGATGGATATTACATTCATAAAAATACTGGAGCAATTATTTTCTTTTGCATACACCGCGGCTGCTGATAGCAATTGCTTGCCGATACCATTGGCCTGTTGTAAAGGCGAAACAGTGAGCATACCGAGATATAAACCCCTTTTCATTTTTTCCAGGAATACACAACCGGTAATAACGCCTTCAGGAGTTGTATATTTTAGCATCACCGTGGCCGGATTATTCAACAAGTTTGTAAGTGATGGAATATCTGTCCGTAATTCTCCCTCAAGAAGGTCAGCTTCAGTTGTCCATCCTTTTTTTGACGCTTCACCCCGATAGGCACTGTTGATTAATAATACAAGTTCTGGAATATCGTTTGTAACTGCTGTGGAAATTAGCATAGAGAATGATGATAATTTATTTTAATGTAAAAGTGTAATTTAAAAATAGTACTGTTTAACCGGGTTTCTATTTTGTGGCACTTATTACAATAGCACTGGCATCTATGGCCACATTGCCTGGATATCGTTGATTAACCAGTTGAAACACTTCGTCCTTAATTTTTTTCTGCGTTCCCTCATCCGCTTTGTTTAATGCAGCAACGATGGGGGCGCCAATTTCAGTCATCATATTCCAATATGTTTCTGTTGTTCCGCAATTAATTTTAGAAACGACTTCTTTTTCGATACAATTTTTTAACCCTGCTTTTTCAAACAGTGAGGCTACCAAGCCGGGTTTTGCACAGCGAAACATACCCGGAGCACCGGACGGCGGTGCTGGCAATTCCATGTTTTTGTTAATGGTACCCATGATCGCAGTTACCCAAAAATTTTTTTCGGGAATATTCCATACAGAAGTAGCTATTCTTCCCCCCGGTTTTAATACCCGGGCCATTTCGTTGGCTGCTAATTGCATATCCGGAAAAAACATAAATCCAAAACGGCAACTGATGGCATCAAAACTATTATCAGCAAAAGGCAATTCGCATACATCGCAGACTATGGTTTCAATATTATTAATCCCCCTGCGGGAAGCATTTTCTTTTGCAATTATGAGCATCTCTTCCGACAAATCGGTGATGGTTACCGTTCCACCTTCTAACATTGTGGCAATGGTTAGCCCCGGTTCGCCGGTACCAGCTGCTATATCTAATACTTTATTTGTGCCGGATGGTTTTCAACAGGTAATAATTTCATCGCCCATCGGTTTTAAAAAATCCATAGTAAGTGTATCCCATTTTTTCCAGCCACCAGAAAATTTATTCCAGGATTGTTTTTGTTGCTCTCTTATTTCCTCTAATTGTTGCTGCATGAGGTGAAGGTTTTAATGAGTGATAAAAAAGAAACTTAGCAGGTTGTATATACGCTGCTTTAAAGTTACAAAAAACAGTAAAGCAGCATCTAAATAATTGTGGCACCTTTTTAGCGATGGTTTAATGTAAAATTTATATTTCGGATATTTTCTATTGTAGAATACTGTCTACAAGATTATAGTATAATATATTATGGGTTTTTATATTACTAAACTACTTTTCCTATCTGAAATTGCTATTACTTTTATACTCACATGATTATCTGATATGCTGATAGCACAATTACCTTCTGATGAAGACCTTCGGTTGATTGATCTGGCATCTTACGATTTGCTGGATACCCCACCCGAAAAAGCGTTTGATGAATTAGTAGAACTGGCCTGTCAATTATTTGACTGTCCCGTATCCCTTATTACTTTACTTGATGAAAACCGTGTATGGTTTAAATCCAAAAGGGGAATAGAGGATACAGAAACGCCACGGGAATATTCTTTTTGTTCTCATGCTATGCTTGGGGATGATGTAATGATAGTGAATGATGCCCGGAGGGATGAACGGTTTGCGGATAATCCGCTGGTGACTGGAAAACTTCAGGTAGGTTTTTATGCCGGAGCAGCAATCATTTCTCCAGCCGGTCTTAAATTAGGAACTATTTGTATCATTGATCATAAACCAAAGAATTTAACCGCTATCCAGGCGAGAGCTTTAACTATTTTATCAAACCAGGTAACACTATTGCTTGAACTAAAGGCAAGAAACAAAATGATAGAACAACGGGCAAAGGAATTATTAAATTTAAAAAATGATATTATAAGTAACATCATTAAAGAGCAGGATGCAGATAAACAATTTATTGCTACAGAACTTCATGAAAACCTTGCACAAACATTAGCAGCATCCCGAATGTATTTAAATGTAGCTGAAAAGAATGAAGACCTCCGGTTTTCACTGGTAAAAAAGACCAATGATCAGTTAGGGGAGTTATTGGTTAAGATGCGTAGTCTCTCTAATGC
>JBKJXQ010000019.1:0-5202 GCA_046716235.1 Chitinophagaceae bacterium | reverse complement strand
TGTCAATACAGATGGCAGACTTGCCCGTCTGGCGGTCACCGATCACCAGCTCTCTTTGTCCACGACCAATAGGAATCATCGCATCAATAGCTTTGATACCCGTTTGTAATGGTTCCTTTACCGGCTCCCGGAAAATAACACCGGGTGCTTTTCTTTCTAAAGGCATTTCATATAAATCGCCGGTAATCGGACCTTTGCCATCAATAGGCTGACCCAACGTATTTACTACACGGCCTACCATTCCTTCTCCCACTTTAATAGAAGCAATCTGTCCGGTACGTTTTACTTTAGAACCTTCCTTAATGGAACCGCTGGCACCCATCAATACCACACCCACATTATCTTCCTCCAGGTTCAATGCAATAGCCCTTACCCCACTTTCAAATTCCACCAACTCACCATACCGAACATTTCCTAATCCATATACACGGGCAATACCATCACCCACCTGTAATACAGAACCTACTTCTTCCAGGTCTGCAGATGCATTGAAGTTGCTTAACTGCTGGCGCAATATCGCTGATATTTCATCTGGTTTTATTTCTGCCATATAATAACCCCCATC
Source organism: Chitinophagaceae bacterium (assembly GCA_046716235.1). Lineage (GTDB taxonomy): Bacteria > Bacteroidota > Bacteroidia > Chitinophagales > Chitinophagaceae > JJ008. The sequence continues at coordinate 4,637 of JBKJXQ010000019.1, read as the reverse complement.
CCTTAAAGGGGAGTTAAGAAACTACCACTTCAAGGTTTTTTTATTGTTAATAAATATTTTCTTTAAGAACTAATTACTATTTCCCAAACGTCTGTACTACTATCAGCCCGGTTGCGAACTAGTTCTGTTATTGTTTTCTTTCAGTGAAAGGAAAAAATAATCACCATTTATCGTTCTGTCCGCTACTGAGCATTTTCAACTACTCTCACACTTTTCAAAACCATCACTCTCTCCAATTATTTTTATCGAACTCCTACGGGGTTCTGAATACATTCGTTGTTTTCGTTCCTTCGGGTTTCACCCGGAGCTACCAGCATTCAACCCCTGTCGGGGTTTCCTATACACTACTCACCATTCCCTATCTCACCTTATAAATAAAATCGTTACTCTCAAATTGTTTGGCAATAACTCTTAAATCATAAGCAATACTTGCATCAACAAGTTTATCGCCTATTTGCAAAACAAAGCCACCAATAAGAGCAGGATCTACTTTTTCTTCCAATTCAATATTTTGAAAGCCGGCTGATTTTTTTACTTGCTCCACAATTGCATTTTTCATAGTATCGCTAACCGGAATAGCAGTAGTCAATTGAATAGTTTTAATATTCTTGTGAACTTTATAAGCGGAAATGAAAGCTGAAATAATTTCCGGCAGGTTACTTTCCCGGTTCTTTGTAATCAATAACCGGTTAAATCCTGAAGTAATTTCGCCAATATTTCCAGTAGTTACAGCTTCAACAATTTTCTTCTTTACATCAGGTTTAATAATGGGGCTGCGCAAAAGATTTACAAAATCCTTATTACTCTTACAAACAGCCTGAAGCCACTGCATATCTGCAAACACCTGCTCCAACTGTCCTTTCTCAATAGAAAGATCAATCAGTGCTTTGGCATATCGTGTTGCTAAACGTGGATTTTGCATTTATTCAATTTGAAAATAGGAAGAGGTGAAAATAAACTCAACAATCTTTTATTCCACACTCCCACATTTGTTTAATTCAATTTTACTCCGTCAACCAACCCTTTAATATGAGCTTCCTGTGCTTCTTTATTTCCTAATTCTTTTCGAAGCACTTTCTCACTCACCTCTATTACCAATTTGCCTACCTGGTTTTTTACTTCTGTTATAGCCGCCATCTTTTGTGCATTAATGGCTGCTTGTGTTTCGGTCATAATTTTATTGGCTTCAACTTTAGCCAGCTCTTTCGCTTCGTTGATGATGCGGTCTTTTGTTTCCCTTGCATCTTTCAGCATTAAAGCCCTTTCTTCACGGGCCTGTGCCAGTAACGCTTCGTTTTCACTTTTCATCAAAGACATTTCTTCTTTTACTTTCTGTGCTGTAGCCAAAGAGTCAGTAATAATATTCTCACGGTCACGCAGCCCTTTGATAATAGCAGGCCATGCCATTTTCTTTAAAATAAAGAACACAATTAAAAAGGCCAGTGTAGTCCAGAGTAGTAAACCAAATTCGGGAGTAAGAAGTTTCATAATTCTGATTTGAAAATTTTAAAATTATCCGATTTAAAAATAAACCTGATAATTTTAAAATCTTTTTTAATTGTCAATTTATCACATTTTCAAATTAACTGCATCCTCCGCCCTGTGCATTGGATGCAGTAAACTTTTGTGGCAACGATATTACAATACCATTGCAAGGAAGCCAACGATGATAGCAAACAGGGCAGCACCTTCCACAAGGGCAGCTGTTAAAATCATGTTTGCACGGATGTCGTTAGATGCTTCGGGCTGACGGGCAATTGCTTCTACAGCACCTTTACCAATCTGACCGATACCAATACCGGCACCGATAGCGGCAAGACCTGCACCAATTGCACCACCTGCATTAGCGGTAGCTTCCAGAAGAATTACATTCAATAAATCCATGTTTGTTATTATTAATAATTATTAAAAAATACATTTTTATTGATGAGCTGCATGTGCCTCATCATGATGTTCTCCTTCGAATGCCTGCCCGATAAATACGGCTGTTAACATTGTAAATATGAATGCTTGTAAAAAAGCCACCAGCACTTCAATCAGGTATATAAAAACAGTGAACCCTATGGACAGCGGAGAAGCTCCCCAACCAGCGATAGGATTCAGTTGCCCGAAAATAAATATCAACGAGATCAAACAAATAATAATAATGTGCCCTGCTACCATGTTGGCAAACAACCTGATAATAAGGGCAAACGGTTTAATAAAAACACTTAAAAACTCAACCGGTACTAAAATAAATTTAACCCCCAATGGCACTCCCGGTGGATTGAAAATGTGACCCCAGTAATGTTTGTTGGTACTAAACATAATTACAACAAAAGAAATTAAACCAAGTACTGCGGTAAAGGCAATATTCCCAGTTACGTTAGCCGAACCGGGAATCAAACCAAATATGTTGTTGATAAGAATGAAAAAGAAAACGGTGAGTAAATAAGGCAAATACTTTTCATACTTATGCCCAAGGTTAGGTTTTGCTACTTCATCTCTTACAAAAGTGATAACAGGTTCCAGCAAACTTTGAGAACCTTTTGGTGCTGAAGTAACACCCACACCAGTTTTATACCTATTGGCGATCCGCAACATTATCCAGACAAACAGGATTAAGGCAAGGAACATTTGCACTACGTTGCGGGTTAAAGAAATATCATAAAATTTTACAGCAGCATCCATTTCTCCGGCTTCATTTACCGCTACTATATCCCCGGCAGCAAATTTCTTAGGGTCCAATTTCATTTCGGCAATACTGTGTGCATTCAGCATTCTATATCCATTATAATCCTTATGCCCATGTTCAAATTTTGATGACATAAAAGATGTAAGGCCTCTTTGGGGAGAATAAAGGATAATGGGAAGTGGGATGGAAACCGGCTTATCGCCAATATCCATAAAGTGAAATTCATGACTGTTCAAAACGTGGCCAAAAATGACTTCGGAAGCATTAAATTTTTTCTTTTCCTCTTTATGTTCACCCTTATTGTGTTCTGCATTCTGATGAGTAGTATCATCATTGTGATGCTGAGCCAGCATAGGCACAGAAATAAAGATAAAAAATAAGCTGAAAGCCGCTACAGTAAAGGATTTGAAACGTTGAACTACCATACCTGATCCGAAATTTGCCGCAAAGATAAGGATGCGTAGTTTAAAATGAACTTTGGTTGGTAGGAATTTGCCAGAATAATCATTTTATTTTTCAGAATGTTCCTCGAGGTATTTTTTTATTTTTTCGAGTTCAATCATATCAAGCTGATCTTTTGGCCTGTCTACTGCTTTCTTATTGGCTAACAAGTCGTTAATATGCAAAAAGTGTACTCTTATTCCATTGAGATCTGCTATGCTGGCCTTCTGGTAACAGTCATCAAATGACTTGTCTTCAAGTCCTTTCATGGAAGTCATAATATCGAGAACAATTCCATCTGCCACATAAAACTGTTCAATCAGGAATAAATTGCATTGATTCAAAAGAAGGAAAATCGCCATACCCCGCTTCACTGTATGCTTTTCTTAAATTCTTCCTGTTTTCAAGTGTATCTTTTAGCCAGAGATCTGAATTCTTTGTAGCCCTGATATATCCATTCAGGACTACTGCAAATCCGCCAACCATTAAATAAGCAACATTATTTTTAATTGAAATTTTTCCATACCAGTTTTTCCAAGATTTTCAATCATGTTGAATCTTTCTGCTTCTTCCTGGGAGGAAAATCTTCTAACACAAGGTGAAAATGGTTCTTCAACCAACGAAACCTTAATATTTTTTTTCACTTTTTCACCTTTATAAAAATACTAACTTTTTTAAATATTATCAGGTGATAGCAGTACCTTTTTCTCAAACTGCATCTCATGCAATTTACTATAAAAACCACCTTTATGCAACAACTCCTCATGGGTACCCATTTCTTTAATTTCCCCTTTGTCCAGTACTATTATTTTACTGGCTTTGCGAATGGTAGAAAGGCGATGGGCAATAACGATGGATGTACGGCCTTGTATTAATGTATCAATAGCATGTTGAATAAGCATTTCACTTTGTGTATCTACAGAAGAAGTGGCTTCATCCAGGATAAGGATGGAAGGATTGTACAACATAGCACGGATGAAAGATAATAACTGACGCTGGCCCAGCGACAAGGTGGCTCCCCTCTCCATCACATTATAATCATACCCACCCGGCAGTCGCATAATAAAGTCGTGCATATCAATCAGCCTCGCTGCTGCTATCACTTTTTCTTTTGAAATATCAGGATTACGTAATGTGATATTATCTATTACTGAACCAGAAAACAGGAATACATCCTGTAATACAACACCGATATTTTTCCGCAATATATCTGTATCAAATTTTTCAATATCAACATCATCAATTTTAATATATCCTTGTTGTATATGGTACAAACGATTCAGCAAGCTAATGATAGTACTTTTGCCACTGCCGGTATGCCCCACAATAGCAATTGTTTCGCCGGGCTGTACTTTAAACGATATGTCTTTTAATACTGGAACACCAGGAGTATATTCAAATACAACATTTTCAAAATCAATTTTCCCTTTTACTATCTCTGGTCTGTAAGCATCGGGCTGTGCAGGCGGGGTAACATCATTATTATCCAAAACCTTAAAAACCCTTTCGCTGGCGATGATAC
>JBKJXQ010000018.1:0-2839 GCA_046716235.1 Chitinophagaceae bacterium | reverse complement strand
ACCTACAGTTCACTCATACCGATGCTTCAAAAAAGAATTAAAGGAATGAAACAAGCAAGGGGTATAGATTACCTGATGAATTTTACCCGCCATGCATTTATGTATGAATCGGACCAGGAAAATTTTGGAGTTGAGAAAAGACTGTCTCCGGAGCAAACCATTATAAATGATTTTAGTGACTGTGATGACAGGGCTGGCCTTTTTTATTACCTGGTGAAAGAAATTTACAACCTTCCAATGATTGTTATTGTATATCCAGCTCACATAACACTTGCAATAGAACTAAAAAAACCAATTGGTAAGCCGGTAGTCTATAATGGTAAGAAATTTTCTGTTTGCGAGCCCACTCCCCAGAGGCTCGAACTGCCAATAGGTAAACTGATGCCGGAATTGAAAGATGTAGCTTTCCAGATAGTGTATGAATACCTTCCTTCAAATAAGTAGACCGGTAGAAAATCTGGTATGAATAAACCCCTTTTAAAAAATCACTACAAATGAATGTTGTAAAAAAAGAATGGATTATTTCTAAGATTTTATGCTTCGGTTATGTTGATGATGTTGGCGGCGATGTTACCTTGTAGCATTGCCGCCAACAGCTGTTCAAATCACTTTAGCCCGCAACAATATTACATGCCTTATTAATCTTTTCGCATTGGGAGTGTAAACCCAATGGTTGTACCTACATCCACTTTACTTCGTACATGAATGGTTTGTCTGTGGGCCTCTACTATGTGTTTGCAAATAGATAGTCCCAGGCCACTGCCCCCTTCCTTTCTTGTTCTTGCAAGGTCTGTGCGGTAGAATCTTTCAAAAATTCGTGGGATGTGCTCTTCCGGAATGCCTACGCCTTCATCGCTGATTTCCATTAATACGTTCCTGCCATCCATGTTATAAAAACTGGCTTCGATGGTACCATTTTGATTACTGTATTTTATGGCATTGTCTACCAGGTTGGTAAGCACCTGTTTTATTTTTTCCTTATCTGCGTATACCGTCATCGGAACATCACAGCCTTTTTTTATAATGCAGCGAATATTTTTTTCTTTTGCTTTTAAATACAGGCTTTCATAAACATCTTTTACCTGTTCCTGAACAATAAAATTTCGCTTGTTTAATTTTAACTGACCACTTTCCAACCTCGATATCTCATCCAGGTCATCAATTAAATTTACCAGCCTGTCTACGTTGCGGGAAGTGCTTTGCAAAAATTTGGTATTCACTGCTTCATTGTGTAGAGCGCCTGCAAGCAACGTATCTACATAACCTTGTATGGCAAAGATGGGCGTCTTCAATTCGTGACTCAGGTTTTGCAAAAACTCCTTTCTAAAAGCTTCATTTTTAATCAGAATGTCTATCTCTGCCTTGCGTTGCATTGCCCAGGATTCTACATCCTGCCTCACCTCGTCAATACCTTTTTGTGGTAAAATATTTTTGTAATAAAACTCCTCCCGTTTGGTGGCTTTTGTTTGGTAAATGAGTTTATAAATCAATTTTATTTTACGGAAAATAAAATTTTGCAGCGTGTACAAGATCAGGCCAAAGCTGCCGAGGAATATTACAATGAGGAATATTAATGCTACCCACCACACAGGTTTAAAAGCAAAAAATACAATACTAATGGGCAGCGACAAAGCTGCGGCCGTTAAGGCTGCGAGTTGCTGTGGCGAAAAATTTTTTGTAGAAAGCATCGTTATCTGTTGGCCCTAATATTACAAAGAAGGTGATCCGGCAGCAGGCCTCTTGCCCGGGTGCAAGCTAAATCAATTCAGGCTAACGCTCATGAGTACTTACAGAAGCAACCGGCTGCTTCTAAATTGAGCATAAATGAAAACCTACAGTTCAAATTTATAGCCTACACCTTTTACAGTTGTAATACAATCCATGTTTAATTTTTGACGGATCTTACGAATGTGCACATCAATGGTACGATCGCCCACAATTACTTCCGTGCCCCATATCTGGCTCAGGATCTCATTTCGTAAAAATACTTTTCCAGGTTTTGAAGCTAACAGCGCAAGCAACTCAAATTCTTTTCGTGCCAGGATAATCTCCGTATCCTTATTGGTTACAATATATTTTTCCCTGTCTATAGAAATGTCTCCAATCGTTACAACACCGGTAGTGTCTGTTGCCATTCTCCTGAATAAAGAACTGATTTTGCTTAGCAATACCCTTTGACTGATTGGTTTGGTCAGGTAATCGTCTGCCCCGGTTTCCAGGCCTTTGATTTCCGGTACCTCGTCGCTCATAGCCGTAAGAAAAACAATGAGCGTCTTCTTAAAAGCAGGCATGAGTCGGAGGAGATTACATACCTCAATCCCTGTTTTGCCGGGCATCATGATATCTAAAATAATCAGGTCAGGATTGTGCGTTTTGGCTTGTTCAATAGCTTCGTCGCCGCTTTTGGCAGTTATTACATCATACCCCTCCTGCAAAAGATTGAACTGGAGAATTTCCAGGATATCTGGTTCGTCATCAGCAATCAGTATTTTCTTTGTACTCATAAGTTTTACGTTGCGCAAAAATAGCTAACATCTTGGTGCAAGTATGTTGCACCGGAACGTTATAATATTATTAAATTGTTAAGTGGAAATGATGTTTATGTACCCCTTATGAACAGGAAACATGAAATTGCATCATATTTGTATTTAGATACCGACCTTATGAAAAATGTATTTTTACTCACTTTTTTATTTTTAATTTCATTTGCGGCATCTGCATCATCTGTCGATACTACAATTAAAATTCCGTTGTTCCGGCAGGGCTTTCACGATAAAGTAGATAATGAGCAGGCACTTACCGATAAACTCGATGGTAAAAAAGATGATTACCTCCAGGT
>JBKJXQ010000017.1:0-2813 GCA_046716235.1 Chitinophagaceae bacterium | reverse complement strand
TGATAAAGGAAATGATTATAATGAATTGATGTCACTGGTTCGTGAAAAGGTGAAAGCTATTATTTGCTTGGGTGTGGATAATAAAAAAATTATTGATGTTTTTGGGAATGTGGTCGATATGATGATTGAAGTTTCTTCAATGAATGATGCGGTAAGAATGGCCCAACGATTGTCAGAAAAGGGAGATACTGTTTTATTGTCTCCTGCTTGTGCCAGTTTTGATTTATTCGAAAGCTATGAAGACAGAGGAAAGCAATTTAAACAAGCCGTTAAAAATCTATAAAAGGGTTTCGTAGTTTAAGGTTGCTCTACACTAAATTTTAAACGTAATGAAACTTTAAACCAAAATTAAAATGAAACAACTAATAAACAATTTAAAAGGAGATAAAGGGATTTGGTCATTTGTGGCCTTATTAGCCTTGTTTTCGTTTATGCCTGTTTTTAGTGCAAGTAGTAATTTAGCGTATATAGGTCAAGGAAACGGGAATACTTTGGGGTATTTGGTGAAGCACATCGTACATGTATGCATTGGTTTTACTATAATCTTTATGGGTCATAAAGTGCCGTACCACTATTTTAAAGCCGTTTCTAAAGGAGCTTTGTATATTGTTTGGGTATTATTAGCTTACACATTAATAAAAGGTACAGTAATTGCCGGTGCCAATGCCAGTAGATGGATCCAAGTACCGTTTATAGGTGTTACGTTTCAAACCTCTACATTGGCCTCCATGGTATTGTTTATTTTTGTTGCCCGATATTTGTCTAAAACAAGAGTAGTTCCTATTACATTTAAATCCTCTGTTTGGGAACTTTGGATACCAGTTTTTGTTACGTTACTATTTATTTTACCGGCGAATTTTTCAACTACTGCATTGATTTTTTCAATGGTATTGATGTTGGTTTTTATTGGTAAATACCCGTTGCGTTATATCGGAATCGTTGTGGGTTCCGGAATAGTATTTCTGGCTTTTTTCATACTCATTTCTAAAGCTTTTCCAGATTCTAAATTTTTTAGCAGAGTAGGTACTTGGGGAAATAGAATTGAAAATTTTACAACCGACAAACCGGATGAGGACGATTATCAAATAGAAAAAGCGAAAATTGCAATAGCCTCTGGGAAAATTTACGGTTTAGGTCCTGGGAAGAGTATTCAAAAAAACTTTCTGCCTCAGTCTTCCTCGGATTTTATTTTTGCCATTATCGTTGAAGAATATGGGCTTATAGGAGGTTTTGGAGTCCTGGCATTGTATCTATTATTACTGTTTCGATTTGTTATTGCTTCGCACAAAGCCAATTCGTTGTTTGGTAAGCTAGTAGTAGTGGGATTGGGTTTTCCCATGATATTCCAGGCAATGGTGAATATGGCCGTTGCTGTAGAATTATTACCCGTTACAGGACAAACATTACCTCTAATTAGTAGTGGTGGAAGTTCAATCTGGATGACTTGTTTTGCACTTGGAATCATTATAAGCGTTACAAAAAAGGAAGAAGAAATTGCGCAGGAATTGAAAGACAACGCTAAAAGAGAAGAAGCACTTCAAAAATTAATAGACAGGGAATTAGAAGAGGAAGAGGTTATAACAGAAAATTATTCAATAGAAGACAAAGCGAAGAATCCGATGCGTGCGGTTTTAAATAAATAAGGTATTTAGAAAATTAGAAATCAGTATTATGAAACAGTATAAATTCATTTTGAGTGGCGGCGGAACGGGTGGACATATCTATCCTGCAATAGCTATTGCAAATGAATTAAAATCTCGTTTTCCAGATGCAGAATTCCTTTTTGTAGGTGCCAAGGATAAAATGGAGATGCAAAAAGTACCTCAGGCGGGTTATAAAATCATAGGGCTATGGATTGCTGGATTACAAAGAAGGCTAACATTTGATAATACACTTTTTCCAATAAAATTAATTAGCAGTTTATTGAAGGCTAGAACAATAATTAAACAATTTAAACCAGATGTGGTTATAGGTACCGGAGGGTTTGCCAGTGGTCCGTTGTTGCAAATAGCAGCAATTGCTGGTGTACCAACAATAATTCAGGAGCAAAATTCATATCCTGGAATTACTAATAAGTTGTTGAGCAAAAATGCAAACAAGATTTGTGTTGCGTATGAAAATTTGGAAAGATTTTTTCCAAAACAAAAAATGATTGTGACAGGAAATCCAGTACGTCAGGATTTAATTGATATTGACAGTAAAAGAGAGCAAGCGATACGTAATTTCGGTTTAGACTCCAAGAAAAAAACGCTTCTCGTATTAGGAGGTAGTTTGGGTGCAAGAAGGGTGAATCAGTTAATAGCAAAAGAAGTTTTGACGTTTTCGGCTCATAATGTTCAAGTGATTTGGCAATGTGGAAAGCTGTATATTGAACATTACAAGCGTTTTGAAGAACATGAGAACATTCAGATTCATTCGTTTATCGATAGGATGGATCTGGCTTACGCTGCGGCGGATATTGTTATTTCAAGGGCAGGGGCCTCTTCAGTTTCGGAATTATGTATCGTTGGGAAACCAGTAATTTTTATTCCGTCGCCCAATGTGGCAGAGGATCATCAGACTAAAAACGCACAAGCAATACTAGATAAAAAAGGAGCTCTATTGCTTAAAGAATCAGAGCTTGATTCGCAATTTAGCTTGGTATTTGAATCCTTGCTGAAGGATCAAGAAAAGCAAAACCAACTGGGAGAAAATATTAAACAGTTAGCCAGGCCAGAAGCAACAAAACAAATTGTTGATGAAATTATAAAATTAGTTGAAAGTCGGAAGTCTTAAGGGCAAAAAAACGGTAGGCTCAATGCCATTAATAATAT
>JBKJXQ010000016.1:0-4646 GCA_046716235.1 Chitinophagaceae bacterium | reverse complement strand
ATTCATAATTATTCACCATCTCAGCAGCATTCTTCAGTACAGGATTGAAGTCAAGGTATTGCATTAATTGTTTCTTTACCCCCTCCTGGTTGTGCTTCAATACTTCTTCGCTCAGCAAATTTCTTTCTTCACTTTTACCGCTGGGGTCACCAACCATTCCAGTAGCACCACCTACCAACGCAAAAGGTTTATGACCTGCTTTTTGTAAATGAACCAGTAACAAAATAGGTACAAGGCTGCCAATATGAAGGCTGTCGGCCGTGGGGTCAAAGCCGATATAAGCAGAGGTCATCTCTTTATTGAGTTGCTCCTCCGTTCCGGGCATCATATCCTGAATCATGCCCCTCCAACGTAATTCTTCTATCAAAGTCATTTCTAAATCAGTGATTTGCAGCAAAAATAAGGCAGAATGCCATTGACTTGATTTTAGCGCAATATTTTTCTAAATACTTCGTTTTCAATAGATAGTCTTTTTGCTCTACAAACCTATGATTATACAGACCTAAAGATTAATTTTACAAGCAACCCTTACTTATGAAAGCATATCTTACTCTTTTGCTTATTAGAAAATTCTATGAATGAAAACGAACCGCCAATACCTAACGCTGCTGTTAACTTTATTTTTCTTCTCTGCCAATTCTCAATTCAGAAAGTATTCCAATGAATTTTTAAATATTGGAGCCGGTGCCCGTGGCCTTGCTATGGGTAGTGCACAAGTTGCTTCCGTTAATGATGGAACGGCTGGTTATTGGAACCCGGCCGGACTTGTAGGTGTAAAAGATTACCCCCAGGTAAATCTTATGCATGCAGAATATTTTGCCGGTATCGGTAAGTATGATTATGCCAGTATAGTCTTTCCTGCTGCCAATAACAAAAGAACAATTGGAGTTACAGGCTTACGTTTTGCTGTGGATGATATTATGAATACGCTGTTTTTGGTAGAGCCTGATGGTTCGCTCAATTACAATAATATTCAGGCTTTTTCTTCTGCAGATTATGCTTTTATTTTTTCTTTCGCCCAAAAATTAAAGGAGACTGAAAAAAAGAATATCAATTTTGGGTTAAATGCAAAAGTGATACATAGAAGTGTGGGCAAGTTTGCAAAAGCCTGGGGTTTTGGGTTAGATGCTGGTTTGCAAATAAAGGCAGACAAATGGCGATTTGGCATTTCAGCACGGGATATTACTACAACTTTTAATGCATGGTCTTTCACATTTACTGAAAAGGAAAAAGAAGTTTTATATCTCACCAAAAATGAAATTCCTGTCAAGTCAACAGAACTTACTGCACCAAGATTAATATTGGGTGTTGGACGTCAATTTAGTTTAGGAAAAAAATCGAGTTTGCTGGCAGAGGCGAATATTGATTTTACTTTTGATGGCCAGCGAAACACCGTAATAAGTACAACTGGTTTTAGTGCCGACCCTAAAATGGGCCTTGAGTTGAATGTCAATAACGTTTTTTTCCTTCGTGCGGGAATTAATAATTTTCAACGGGCTTTAGCTGATGGAGATACGGTGAATCAAAAAAAAGTATGGATATATCAGCCGGGCGGTGGTGCCGGTTTTCGGATGTCAAATGTAACAATCGATTATGCGTTTACTAATTTGGCTAATCAATCGAATCCATTATTCACCCATGTGTTTTCATTGCGATTAAACCTTGTGGCTAAAAAAAATAATTAATTATATCTGTACCTGATAAATTGTGCATCTATGAAAAAATATTTACTCTTCTCATTTTTATTTACAAGCTTGCTGGCACAATCGCAGGCTTACAATAATGAATGGATTAATTATAGCCAAACCTATTATAAATTCAACGTTGGAGCTACAGGTTTATATAGAATTAATCAATCAACGCTTCTATCGCTTGGAATAGCAAATACACCTGCCGAGCAATTTCAATTGTGGAGAAATGGACAAGAAATCCCATTATATACTTCTGTTCAAACAGGAGTTATGGGTGGAAGTGATTATATAGAATTTTGGGGCGAACGCAATGATGGTAAACCTGATAATCTTTTATATCGTATTCCCGATTCCCAGCTAAGCGATAAGTGGAGCTTGGAAACAGATACAGCAGCATTTTTTCTTACCATACATGCCGCAGGAAATAATTTAAGATTGCAACCAGCTGTAAGTAATTTGCCAAGTGCATTACCAGTGGAGCCATATTTTATATATAAGCAGGGAAAATATTACCGGGAAAAAATAAACCTTGGGTATGCTGTTCCAGTTGGCACAAATGTTTATTCATCTGCTTACGATCTGGGAGAAAGCTGGACTACTGGTGATATTGGTACTGGTGTGACAAGGACAGAAAGGTTTTTAAATCTCTATGCATATTCAGGAAGTGACGCACCACTCCCTAATCTTAAAATTAATATTGCTGGTAATGCTCAGAATCCCCGCCAGGTTGAAATAAAAGTAAATGGTACACAGGTAGCAGTACCCACAATAGATTATTACGATTATTTAAAAACTAATAATACTTTATCGGCATCGATAATTACAGGAGACTCTGCCCGTATTGAAGTAACTAATCAATGTCTTAGTGGCGGCGACAGGATTGTAATTGGACAAACAGAGCTAGTATATGCACGGCAGTTCAATTTTGGAGGCACAGATAATTTTATGTTTGAACTCCCTGCCAATCCTTCTGGTAATTATCTTGAAATAACAGGATTTAATTATGGTTCTGTCAATCCTGTTTTATATGATTTCACCAACGGTAAAAGATATGTAGCTGATATTACGAATGCTCCTATGGTAAGAGTTGTTTTACAGCCATCTGCTGTTCCCAGAAAGCTAATGCTGGTTACGCAATCACCCACTTTCCCTATAGCAATAACTTCATTGCAACAACGCAATTTTATAGATTATTCCCTGGCAGCCAATCAGGGAAATTATTTAATTATATCTCATCCTGCACTTACAGTTGCTTCAAATGCAACTAATCCGATAGAGGCATATAAAGCTTACCGTAATTCTGCAAATGGCGGTAGTTACAATGCAAAAATTTATATGATTGATCAGCTGCTTGATCAGTTTGCCTTTGGTATTAAAAATCATCCTGAATCTATCCGGAGTTTTACAAGATGGGCAAGAAATACCTTTTCTGCGCCAATTAAAGATGTATTGCTGATAGGTAAAGGCGTAAGGTATGATGCTTTTAGAGGCAATGAAAGTAATTCGAATTTAAACAACCTTCACTTTGTTCCTACTTTCGGTTTGCCCGCTTCTGATATTTTGCTTACAGGCAATCCGGGACTTGATGGAATACCTAAAATACCAATAGGCCGTATTTCTGCCATTACGGGTGATGAAGTAGCTGCTTACTTAAATAAAGTAATACAATATGAGCAACAGCAGGCATTTTCATCTCCCCTTATCAGTGATAAAGCCTGGATGAAAAATGTGGTGCATGTAGTGGGTGCAAGTGATGCCAACCTGCAAAGTATATTGGATATTAATATGGCAAAGTATAAGACCATAATAACAGATACATTTTACGGAGGGAAAGTTAACGATTTCAGTAAAAGCACCGTAGATCCGGTAGAACAGTCAAACAGTTTGAGGTTACAAAACCTTTTTCAGGAAGGGTTAGGGGTGGTAACTTATTTCGGACACTCTTCTGCTACTACGCTTGAATATAACCTTGACAATCCGCAGAATTATAATAACCCCGGAAAATATCCCTTATTTATTTTATTAGGTTGTAATGCAGGTAACTTTTTTACTTTTAATCTGGGACGTTTGCAGGCTAAAGAAACTATATCCGAAAAGTATATATTAGCACAGGAACGGGGGGGGATAGCATCGATGGCAAGTACGTCCCTTGGAATTGTGCATTATTTAGACCTTCATAACATTGAAACGTACAAGGCAATATCCAAAACCAAGTATGGAAAAACATTGGGAGAAATAATGACTGAATCAGTAATTCAGGTATATAATATCACTACTCAAAATGATTTTTATGCCCGCCTTCAATGTGAACAAACAGCGTTGCATGGCGATCCTGCAATAAAACTTAATACATTTTCTAAACCGGATTATGCTATTGAAGCTCCCATGGTTAAAATCTCTCCATCGTTTATTTCAGTAGCTGAAGCCTCTTTTAAGGTGGATGCCAGTTTTATTAATCTTGGAAAAGCAATTAGTAAAACTATAGTAATAGAAGTTAAAAGAACCTATCCTGACCTTACTACACAGATTATACAAAGAGACACAATCCCGGGGATTCGTTTCAGCGATTCAATTTCTTATAGAATCCCAATCATTGCTACGAGAGATAAAGGGATAAATAAAATAACCATAACAGTGGATGCAGATAATGAGGTAGACGAATTGTATGAGACTAACAATTCTATTACAAAAGATATATTTATATATGAAGATGAGGCAAGGCCGGTATCTCCATATAATTATGCCATTGTGAATCAGCAAAATATCAAACTCTATGCCTCTACTGCAAATCCATTTATTAGTATAAAGCAGTATAGCATGGAAATGGATACTACTGAACTATTTAATTCTCCTGCTAAAATTACGAAGACAATAAATTCAACAGGAGGATTGCTGGAATTTACGCCGGGTATTACTTTTACTGACAGCACAGTCTATTATTGGAGGGTTTCACCT
>JBKJXQ010000015.1:0-2968 GCA_046716235.1 Chitinophagaceae bacterium | reverse complement strand
ACATCATTGGTGCTGCGGCTTATCAGGTCGCCTTTTCTTTTTTCCGTAAAATAGCCAATTGGGAGCTGCAATATTTTATTATATAATTCTGACCGTAGGGTATTTACAATTTTATTTTTTAAAGGATTAAGGATATAAAAAGAAAGGTAGAGAAAGACATTTTTCAGGAATATAGAAACAACGATAATAACACAGATAAGGGCTAAGGCACCAACAGGGTTTAATCTTCCCACCTGGCTAACCATCATACCCCGCAATGCCTCCATAGCCGGATTATCTATCGTTTTAGTAAGGCTGCTGTTGTCACCTTTGAATATTAAATCAAAAAAAGGAGCCAGCATACCAAAAGATACAATGGAAAAAATGATGGAAAGGATGATGCAAAGAAAGTAAAGAGCAATTTTACTTTTATAGGCTTTTAAATAATTGAAAATTCTTGAATATTTCCTCATTAGCTGTATTAATCACTTAAACGGGGCAAAGTAACTAATTTTACAGCGTCTACGGACTTGTGAGACAGATTTTTAACGAAGCCAAAAATTTTACAAGGGGAAAAGTAAATTATCATTATGGAAGAAGGTAAAAGACAGAAACAAATAGCCGGCCTGCTGAATGAGGAGATGAGTAATATCTTTCAAAGGCTTGGACTGAATATGATTGATGGCGGTATGGTATCTATTTCGTCGGTAAAAGTAACCCCGGACCTGCTGGAAGCAAGATTTTACCTGAGTCTTTTTCAGGTAAAAGATGTAGTAGCTGCCCTGCAGAAAATTGAGGACCGGCATCATGAAATTAAAAAAGAACTGGCCGCTAAAGTGAGGCATCAGTTGCGCAGTATACCGGTATTGAAATTCTTTAAAGACGATACATTGGATCATGTGTTTAAAATGGAGGAAATATTTAAGAAAATAAACGAAGAGAAGAAAGCAGATGATAAATGAAAGATAACAGATGATAGTCCTTTAATGTAGCAGGTATTTTTTCTGATGGCAAAATTGTTGCTGTTTTCAAGAAACCTCAAACCTCAAACCTCAAACTTCAAACTTGCATTTCCTCTTTGCCTGGCGATATTTTAAAGCAAAAAAATCTACCAATGCTATTAATATCATTGCATGGGTTAGTATTGTTGCTATTATTTTCGGAACGACTGCTTTAATCCTGGTGCTAAGTGTTTTTAATGGTTTTGAAGGATTGGTAAAATCATTATATTCTTCTTTTTATCCTGATATTAGAATTTCTCCTGTTGCGGGTAAAGTTGTTACTATCACTCCGGAACAACTGCAAAAATTAAAAGGCCTTAGTGGTGTGAAAAATTTTTCCCTGGTAGTAGAAGAGAAAGCCCTGGTACAAAATGGAGAGTACCAATCTGTAGTTTACCTGAAAGGCGTAGATGAAAATTACCGCTATGTTTCTGGTGTGGCTGATCATTTAATAAATGGTGAGTATGATATAGGAAATGAAGAACTGCCCAAACTTATACTTGGCGCCGGGGTAGAAGGAGCTTTAGGAATCGAGGCAGACAGAAATATTTTTACACTGAAAGTTTATTTACCCAGAAAAAATAATACAGAACAAATAAACCTGCTGAAAGATATTACTAATGATACCGTCCGGTCATCAGCTGCTTTTGTTATTCAGCAGGATTTTGATAATAAATATGCCATTACTAATATTGATTTTATAAAAAAATCATTACGGCTTGGTGTTAATGAATACAGTAGTGCAGAAATAGCTTTAAAAGACCCTTCAGCTACTGCTGAAAATAAAAAACAGATCAGTAAAATATTTGGCGATGGCTACAAAGTGCAGAATAAGTACGAGCAAAATCAAAGCCTGTACTCAATAATGAATATAGAACGATGGGTAATCTATGGGGTGCTTTGCCTCATATTGGTGGTAGCTGCATTCAATATGATTGGTGCATTAACGATGCTGGTACTGGAAAAGCAAAAAGATATCAGCGTATTGCATGCATTGGGAGGCAACCGGAGTTTTATTAAAAAAATATTTTTAAGCGAAGGAATGTTGCTTGCTTTAATAGGAGGTGCATCTGGAATGGTACTTGCCCTAATTATTGCCTGGTTACAAATAAAATTTCACCTGATTCCTCTGCAGGGCGGGTCTTTTTTAATTGATTATTTCCCCGTTAAACTCCGGGTAATGGATTTTTTGCTTGTTGGCGTCACTGTTTTTGTGATTGCATTAATAGCATCATGGCTTCCATCCCGCAAAGCAGCAGCACAGGAATTTTCACTAAGAAGTGAATAAATTATTTGTTGGAAAGTGCGGCTCTGTAAATCGGAAAATACTGACCTATGAAGTTTCTTTCTTTTGGATGATATTTAATAGTCTCCCAATGTCTCGGGTAATTGTGCCAGGGCCTTTGCTAATTGTTCATCATTTGGAGCAATGCCATGCCATTCATGAGTTCCCATCATAAAGTCCACACCGCTGCCCATAATTGTATGCATCATTATTGCAACAGGTTTTGCTTGTCCGGTTAAGGTTTTCGCTTTTTCTAAAGTGGCTACTACTTCATCCATATCATTTCCATTCATTTCCAGGGTAGTCCAGCCGAAAACATCAAATTTTTGACGAATATTTCCAAGATCCATAACTTTTTTTGTAGATCCATCTATCTGCTGGCCGTTCCAATCCACAGTAGAAATTAGATTATCTACTTTATGATGGGCTGCAAACATTACTGCTTCCCATATCTGGCCTTCATCCAGTTCGCCATCACCATGTAATGAAAATACAGTAGCCTTATCACCATTTAATTTTTTTGCTAATGCTGCTCCAATTGCCACACTCATACCCTGACCCAATGAACCGGAAGCAATTCTTACTCCCGGTAAATGTTCATGCGTAGCAGGATGTCCCTGAAGCCTTGAATTTAACTTACGAAAAGTAGAGAGTTCCTTAATATCAAAATATCCCGAACGGGCCAGCGCAGAATAAAAAACCG
>JBKJXQ010000014.1:0-2577 GCA_046716235.1 Chitinophagaceae bacterium | reverse complement strand
CTATTGCCGGAGCATCTGTTACAAAAAGTGAAGGGTTACAATACTTTTCATTTGATGAAACAAAGAAGACAGTATTGATTGTTGGAGGAAGTCTTGGTGCTAAATCCATTAATGAAGCTATTGATACAGGTCTTGATGATTTACTGAAAGCAGGCTTACAAATCATCTGGCAAACAGGAAAACTATTTTCAGCAAGAGCCAGAGAGCGGAGTAAGGGAAAAGAATCTGTATGGTCTGATGATTTTATTACACAAATGGAATATGCCTATGCTGCTGCCGATATAGTAGTAGCCCGGGCAGGAGCTATGACCGTTGCTGAATTATGCGTTGTAAAAAAACCTGTTTTGTTTGTACCCTACCCTTATGCTGCGGAAGATCATCAAACGGTAAATGCCATGGAGCTGGTTAAAAAAAATGCAGCATTAATGGTAAATGATAATGAAGTGAAATTGAAATTGGTATTTATGGCAATTGAGTTGTCAATGGATGAGGACAAACAAAATGAGTTGAAAAAAAATATTGCTGCATTAGCTATAACGGATGCTGATATGAAAATTGCTGAAGAAGTTTTAAAAAGTATTCAATAGAAAACGAAAGGAAGTTTCCCTCTCAGATGGAGAGGGACGGAAGGGTGAGGCGGATGCTGATATGAAAATTGCTGAAGAAGTTTTTAAGAGTATTCAATAGACAACGAACGGTAATTTTCTGATACTGTCCTTATGAAAGCCCCTTTTGGGGATTGAAAAAACAGATGATGAATGGTAGATAAGAGCATAATAGATAAACAGTACTCCTTCTCCTTGGGAGAAGGCTTGGAGCAGGCCGTTTACTTTATTGGCATCGGTGGAATTGGGATGAGTGCAATAGCCAGGTTCTTTCATACTGCGGGAGTGAACGTAAGCGGATATGATAAAACGCCAACCATTCTGACGAAAGAACTTGAGGCAAGTGGTATAGCAGTTCATTATGAGGAGAATGTTGCGTTGATCCCCAAAAAAGTTGATCTGGTAATTTATACACCTGCTATACCAGCCGAACAAAAAGAATTAGTGTATTACAGGGAGAATGGATATAAAGTGGTGAAAAGAAGCGATGTATTACAAATAATCAGTGAAAGCTCTTTTAATATATGTATTGCAGGAACACATGGCAAAACAACCATCACAACCATGGTGGCGCATATACTTCGGGATAGTGGATTTGGATGTAATGCTTTTCTTGGTGGCATTGCAGTGAATTATGGTACTAATTTTTGGAGTAGCAAAAAAAATGTGTGTGTGATAGAAGCAGATGAGTACGATAGAAGTTTTTTGAAATTAAGTCCTGATGTGGCCATCATTACAGCAATGGATGCTGATCACCTGGATATATATGGCACATCAGAGGCGATGGAGCAGGCTTTTATTGATTTTAGTAAAAGAGTAAGACCGGACGGATTAGTAGTAGGAAAATTTGGATTAGAGAGATCGAAGGAATTGCAAACCCAGAACTATCTATCCTACAGCTTACAAAATGAAAGTGCTGATATATATGCAACTAATATCCGGATGAGGAATGGTAGTTACGAATTTGATGTGATGCTGAAAGATAACAGGCTCGAAAATGTGAAGCTGAATATGGGAGGAATGCATAATGTAGAAAATGTTATTGCAGCCATTGCGGTAGCCAATTATTTGGAAATAGAGAATGATAAAATTAAAGTAGCAGTAGAAAGTTTCAAAGGAGTAAAGAGAAGATTTGAGTATCTCATCAAAAATGATAAAATAGTTTTTGTTGATGATTATGCTCATCACCCGGAAGAGCTAAGGGCTTTAATTAATGGAGCTAAGACTTTGTTCAAACAAAAAAAGTGTACAATAATTTTTCAACCACACTTGTATAGCAGAACAAGGGATCTGGCAGAAGGATTTGCCGAAGCACTGGACCTGGCCGATGAAATAATTCTGTTGCCAATTTACCCGGCAAGAGAATTGCCGATAGAAGGAATAGACAGCGGAATAATTTCAGACAAAATGAAAAACGATAATAAAAGAATAATGACAATAGAAGAAGTAATGGATTGGGTTAAGAGTGTTTATATAAAATCAGTGAATAAAGAATTTGGAGAAATATTAATAACAGCAGGGGCGGGAGATATTGATATGCTGGTAGAGCCAATAAAAAATGAATTAAAAGATTTAAAACAGTGAATGCAAAAACAACCATAAAAAAAGTATTATTTGTAGCCGTCTGGCTGTGTATCGGTGGCGGTATGCTTACCCTGTTAGTCGCAGCTATTAGCAAAAAGAACAAAGGACAGTGTAAAGACTAATCTATTACCATAAAAGGAGAGCAGAATAACTTCTTTATTGATAAACAAGATGTACAGGCATTGCTGGTGAAAGCGACGAAAGGAAATATCAAAGGTGAGCCCATAGCATCTTTTAAACTGCATGAACTGGAACAGATGCTTGAGCATAACACCTGGATAAATGATGCTGAACTTTATTTTGATAATCAGGATGTATTGCATGTAACGGTAACAGAAAAAATTCCGGTAGCAAGAATATTTACGGCGGCAGGCGAATCTTTTTATAT
>JBKJXQ010000013.1:0-2779 GCA_046716235.1 Chitinophagaceae bacterium | reverse complement strand
CAATCAGCAGGGCAGCTTGACCCTGTTGCTATATCACCTGTTCATTTTACAGTAGCATTCAGTCAGGGGGTATTAGGCTTTGATGCATCAGATATTTCTTTTGCCGGAAGTACGGCGCCGGGTAGTTTGGTAGCACAGGTGGTACAACAAGACTTTTTAACTGGAACCTATGAAGTGGCAGTGAGTGGAATGACAGGCCCGGGTACTGTGGTCGCTTCAATTCCACCCGGTGTGGCCGGTGCTTTTTTAGGAGGATCGAATAGACAGTCTACTTCTACCGATAACAGTGTATCGTTTGGCCTGTTTATGCCAACGGTTACTATTAATCAAGCTATATCACAAGTTGACCCAACAATTGGTTCACCACTGCATTTTACAGTTGCCTTCAGTGAAGCTGTAACAGGGTTTACAGGAGCAGACATATCATTTACAGGCTCTACTGCGCCAGGGACGTTAACAGCCACCGTCACGGGAGGTCCTATATTGTACGATGTAGCAATAACTGGAATGACTGGTAGTGGTTTAATTGTAGCATCCGTATCAGCACGCACAGTACTTAACGCCTCATTAGGAAGCAACTTTGCTTCTACCAGCAATGATAATACGGTTACATTCAATTACTGTGTATCTCCACAAATTACTGCCACTCCAAATGCAGTTCAGGCTGCGCAGTGTAGTAATTCAATTGTAAACTTTTCTGTATCATCCTCCGGAACAAACCTCCATTATCAATGGAAGGTGGATGGTACAAATGCAGGTACAGATGCAAATACATTTTCTTATAATGTTTCAGCCCTGTCTGCAGGATTGTATACAATAACTGTAAACGTTACGAATAGCTGTGGATCTGATATTGCTTCAACTACGATCTCTATAAATGCAGATGCAACTCCTCCTGTCATTACGGGCTGTCCGTCCGACCAAATTGTTTCCCTAACTGCAAATGCTTGTACAAAAACAGTAACCTGGACAGAACCTGCAGCGACAGATAATTGCAGTACAGGAAGTCTCACTTATTTCAACCGCAGCCATGCTCCCGGGGCCCCCTTTAGTACAGGCATTACTACAGTGACCTATGTATTTAAAGATGTAAATGGTAATGAAAGTGTTTGCAGTTTTGATATCACTGTGCAAGACCTTACAGCACCTGTGATTTCTAATAAATCAGTAAGCAAGGCAATATTGAGTCCGCCGAACCGCCAAATGATACCTATAACCGTTGGGTATGATGTTAGTGATAATTGCGGGGCAACAGCAACACTGACGGTTAGCAGTAATGAACCGGTATCAGGTACCAGCAAAGCTGATAAAAGCCCTGACTGGATCATTGATGATAATCACCATGTACAACTTCGGGCAGAACGAGATCCAAATGGTACTGGCAGGATATATACTATCACCATAACTGCCACAGATGG
The DNA here is from genome assembly GCA_046716235.1 of Chitinophagaceae bacterium. Classification (GTDB taxonomy): domain Bacteria; phylum Bacteroidota; class Bacteroidia; order Chitinophagales; family Chitinophagaceae; genus JJ008. Next base: position 1,361 of record JBKJXQ010000013.1, on the reverse strand, counting down.
ATCGGGAAATATTTCAACAGCTGTTCAAACAGTAGTAGTTGCACTTAATATAACAGGCCCTATTTCTGGTGCGGCTGTAAGGATTGGCAGTACAGTAAACCTTAATGGCACATTCTGGGATGTTGCCGGCAATAAACATACAGGAAAGTGGCTGATAGATGATAATACTTCAATAAATGGAGTAGTGACGGAACCATCCGGAATGAAGAACGGAAAGATTTCAGGAAGCTATAAATTCTCTGACCCTGGTGTTTATAAACTGCAGATGAATGTGACGGATCAAAAAGGTGTAACAACGTATGTTAATACCAATGGTGACCTGGAGGCAATAGTAGTCGTGTATGATCCCAATGGCGGTTATACCTATGGAGGTGGATATTTTGCGTCTCCGGCAGGAGCGTTAAAGAGTGATCCAACTGCAACAGGTGATGTTAGTTATGGCTTTACAGTAAACTATTACAAAGGTGCTACCAATCCAAAAGGTGAAACTCAATTTGATTTTAAACTAGGCAATTTTGAATTCAACGCTGTGAATTTTGAATACATGATGATAAATCAGGCAATGTCACAATTTAAAGGGACAGGTAAAATCATCGGTGGTCAAAGCGGTATTGGGTTTATCATGACTGTTATTGATGGCCAGCTTGATGGAACAGGAGTGGATAAAGTTCGCTTGAAAATTTATAATAAAACTACCGGTACTGTTATTTATGATAATCAAACCGGTGCCAGTGATGCTGCATTGCCAACACAGGCAGTAGGTACAAATAGTTCAGTTGTTATAAGCAATACAAGTGCAACTATAACCTCAGCAGCAAAAAGCGAAAAAAATGAAATGGAATTAAAAGTTGAAGAAGTTTCCAATGAGTTTGATGTGATTGCTTTTCCAAATCCAAGTTCAAACAATTTTACAATAACTGTAAAAGGTATTAGTAAGTCAGAAAAAATTTCAATGCAGGTAATTGATATGTATGGACGGGTAATTGAAACAAGAAATGTATCTGCAAATTCAATGATACGTTTTGGTGATCGCTACAGGCCGGGAACATATTTTGTAAAAATCATGCAGGGTAAAGAACACAAAGAAATAAAACTGATAAAACTAGCTGATTAAAAATATTATTTAACTACTAAACTGTTTTTATGAGAAAGATTTTCTTCTCGTTATGGTGTTCTTTATTAATTGTATTGTCTGTCAATGCGCAGGTTGGTATTGGGACGAATGCACCCCATCCCAAAGCTGCATTGGAAATAAAGGCTACCGATAAAGGTGTTTTATTTCCAATGATGACAACAGCTCAACGTGATGCTATTGATGAACCACCAAATGGCCTGCATGTTTTTAATACCGATGACAATTG
>JBKJXQ010000012.1:0-2696 GCA_046716235.1 Chitinophagaceae bacterium | reverse complement strand
GAGCATGGGCTGCACTTTGAGGATAATCAAAAGTGCCTAATAAAACATCGGGTACTTCACGTCCGTCCTTCCAGTACCGTAAGCCGCCTGCAGCATACACTTTATTTGGCCCCATCGAGTTGGTGATAAAATGCAAACTCGAGAATAAATGAACAAACAGATCTCCTGCCATTCCTGTTCCATAGTCCTTGTAATTTCGCCACCTGAAAAAACGGGTAGCATCAAATGGACGTTTATTGGTATTGCTTATATAAGTTTCCCAATCAACAGTTTCTGTTGATGCATCTGCAGGAATAGGGTATTGCCATGCTCCGGTAGGAGAGTGACGTGCCCAAAAACCTTCAGCATAATTTAATTGACCAATAGCACCATCTTTTAATAACTGCTTTGCTTTCTCGTTGCCTAAAGATGAAACACCCTGGCTGCCTACCTGGAAAATTTTTCCTGTTTCTTTTTGTGCTTTAATAACTGCCGGGCCTTCTGTAATTGCATGTACCATTGGCTTTTCACAATATACATGCTTGCCTGCCATCATCGCATCAATTGATATTTGCTGATGCCAATGATCGGGAGTTGCTACAATAACAGCATCAACATCTTTTCTGTTTAATATTTCTTTATAATGCCGGGTTAAAAATAAGTCAGTACCCCATTTCGTTTTAGCATCTTTTAAGCGTCCCTCATACAAATCACATACTGCTACTATTTTTGTATTGGGAATCTTTAAAGCGGTAAGTACATCTTGTGTGCCCATACCACCGGCACCAATTAATGCAATATTTATTTTATCATTAGGGCTGGATGGCGATCGTTTTAATTTTTCGAAATAAACAGCTTTATTTTCTGCCGCAAATACGTTTGCGCCAACAACAACAGCAGCCGAAGCGGTAGTTATTTTTTTAATAAAATTTCTTCGTGTTGATTCGTAAATTGGTTTCATTAAATAAAAAATTAAGATGTGCAGATTAAATATGCGATGTACGATTTTTGTTAATCAAAGCAGTAAAATGAATAATATTTATTTACAAATAAAGCGATCATCATTAATGATTAAAGCTAATCCAGTTCATTAATTTTTATTTTTTTCCATCTCACTTTTATCCCTCCGCCATCATGGATTTGCAATGCTATAAAACCCTGACCTTTACCAATTTTTTCATCTTTCAGGTAGACCATCTGATGACCGTTTAGCCAGCTTGTAACTTCGTCGCCGGTTACTAAAATCTTTAATTTATTCCATTTTCCAGCGTTTAACCACTTTTCATCTTCTGGCTTGGGTTGTATTAACCAACCTCGTCCGTAAGACTCATAAATACCACCGGTATGTTTATTTTCAGGTGCCACTTCTACCTGCCATCCATTAATTTTTGTACCCTCAATGGAAGAACGGATAAAGACACCGCTATTACCATTGGCTTCCTGTTTGAACTGAAGTGTAAGTACAAAATTTTTATAATTTTTGTTGGTAGAAAGATAGCCATATTGTTTATCAGGTCCGCTTTCACAAACTAATTCATTTTTTTCCACATACCATTTTTCTGTACCGTTATTTGTCCAACCGGTTAAATCCTTTCCATTAAAAATACGTTTAAAACTTTGCCCAAAAGCCCCGGTTGATAGTACTACGAAAGAATATAATAGTGACAAGATTTTCATTCTGCAAAATATTTATTGTATAAAAAATCCGAGATCAGTTGGGCGGTAAGTGAATAGAATACTCTTAGCTTAAAATTAAGGATGTTTTAATAATAGTCGCCTTTTTTAGCCAAAAACTTTATAAGGAAAAGTAATTGAACCCGAAAAAATAAAACGTCGTGCAAAATAGTGTAGATAGAATCTTTTGCCATCCAAAAAATATCTGGAACCCCGGAAGTAAGGTGTATTTAATTATTAAAATTATACCAACAGTTGATAATTTGAAATCCACGCCGTTGCCTGGTGTTGTGTGTGGGCTTTGTGCCGCTTGCAAAACACCAGCAACAGAACTATAGGAAACCCTACCTTAGCACTTAGCTAAGCAGCCCATTATGACAGAATACCCGGTTGTCCGTAGTGTTCAATAAATAAAAAAAAGGTTGAAAGGTTATGTTAAGTCTGTGACTAAACATCGGCTTTGCAAAAAGCCGTTATTAGACTATTTTTAGAGTAAGCAGTGTGAAGGATTATGTCTTTTCAACGAAATGCGGTTTATTGGATGTTGTATTTTTATAGAAATATTTTCAGTCATGAGTTGCAAACTCATGATAACAACTCTAAAGAATTAGTTTTGTTGAGAGAATGGAAGACTACAGAGAACGGGGTAGTTATGCCTGTAAAAAAGAAGTGACATGAATCTTATAAACACACTTGGTTTTATAGCTATATCTTTTTTAGTGGTTAGAGTGATAATTTTAATTAAAATTGACTCACATCGAAAGAAAAAGACTTTTTTAAAATTTTTGTTTGGAGCGTATGCATTTGAGGCAATGATCCCAATAATGAGAAACCCTGATTCAGAAGAAGAAGCTACATTGGTTAAAGCAGCAAATATTTGCCTTGTTGTTTTTTATGCGCTTTTTGTGACAGTATTATTGATTGTTTGATTCAGGTATCATAATCCCACCAAACCTGTCCCAAATGATAATGAAACAAATCAAGCTACGTTGGGTATAAATAACAAAAAGGTCTCGGTTGTCTTCCCTCGCCAACAAAAACAC
>JBKJXQ010000011.1:0-3403 GCA_046716235.1 Chitinophagaceae bacterium | reverse complement strand
GGTATTGGGATGAAGTTTTTTACTAATACATTTCAAAATTCAAGTTTGCTATCAATTCAATGATAGACTGCGTCACTATTCTCCAAAAAGAGCTAATGCTTTCTGCCACAAAGTCACCACTTTTATTTGGAGTGGTCTTTGTTCAGCTTTTTACAGTTTATATTCGCAATGCAGCTAACAATTGCCTTGCAGCGTCTTTTTAATAAATTTACTTAAAAATTTTACTCTGATGAAACGTTTTAGTACTGGATTAATAATAAGTCTTGTTGCCCTTACTGCATTTGCTCAAAATGATAAAGAGAACAATACCTTATTATGGAAAATAAGTGGCAATGGTATTGAGAAGCCATCTTATATTTTTGGTACAGTGCACATGATATGTAAAGAAGATGCTTACCTGAGTAAAAATTTAATTGCAGCCATTGAGAAAGCTGACCGGGTCTATCTGGAACTTGATATGGATAACCTCTTTGAAATGGTAGGTGCTATGATGAAAATGAAAATGAATAATGACACCACCCTTGCCGACCTTCTGACACCGGAAGAATACCAACTGGCTAAAAAATATTTTGAAGAAAAGGTTACTATGCTTCCTTTTTCAGTCCTTGAAACATATAAACCTCTTGTAGCTTCTTCCTTATTAATGGAGTCATCGGTGGTTTGCGATCAGCAGGTAGCAATGGAACAATTGGTAATGGAAGAAGCAAAGAAAAATGGCAAACGAATTGACGGGCTGGAAACAATGGCCTATCAAATGAGTATTTTTGACAGCATACCTTATAAGGTACAGGCAAGGGAATTATTTAAAAGCATTTCATCTGATGATAAAGAATCAGACGGTGATAAAGAATATAAAGAATTGATAAAAGCCTACAAAGATCAGGACTTGAAAAAACTGGGTGAAATGATCAGCAAAAGTGACCAGGGAATGATGCAATATGAAGATTTATTACTTAACAACCGCAACCGCAACTGGGTAATTAAATTAAAAACATTATTAAAAGACAAAGCACTCGTAATAGCAGTTGGAGCTGGTCATTTGCCCGGAGAAAAAGGACTTATAGAATTATTACGAAAGGAAGGCTATACCGTAAGTCCGGTGGAGAATAAAATGCGTACATTAAAAGAGATATGACAGATTGAAAAAAATTTCAAAATAGGTACCTGAAATTTCACTCCAACCTTAATTATTTTTTATTATGTTGATATGCTGAAAAATAATAGCCAGATAATTCCTGCACTATGTATGTTATTTACATTATCAATACTGCAGCTGGCAGAAAATAATGATATTAAAGTTAATATTACGCATCTCCGCAACGATAAGGGTTATGTATTAATAAGTTTATTTAAAGATGGTATAGGCTATCCTGATAAGCCGGAGAAAGCCTTGAAAAAAGGCAAAGTATCCATCAATAATAAAAATGCAATTATGATTTTTACAGGATTGCCTCCCGGCAACTATGCCATCGCCATATTGCATGATGAAAATGGTGACCTTAAAATGAATACCAATTTTTTCGGCATTCCCAAAGAAGGTTATGGCTTTTCCAATAATGTAATGGGAACGTTTGGGCCACCAGGTTATAGCAGGGCAAAATTTATTCATCCGGTTGCCAGCAACACTATCGTACCGATAAAGACCAGGTATTAATTATAAAAAAAACTGTCCTGAAAGGACAGCTTTATATTAAAAATAATTTCCGTTTAAAATTGCTCCAACATCGAAAACATAAAATCTCCTTCAATTTTTGCATTATCATCACTATCGCTGCCGTGTATGGCATTTTCACCAATCGAAGCTGCATACATTTTTCGAATGGTATTTTCTTCTGCTTTAGCAGGATCAGTGGCACCAATCAATTTACGAAAATCTTCTACCGCATTATCCTTTTCGAGAATAGCAGCAATAATGGGGCCTTCGCACATAAAAGAAACCAGCTCTCCAAAAAAAGGACGTTCCCTATGCATAGCATAAAACTCACCGGCTTTTTCGGGAGTTAGCTTTGTCATTTTCAGGGCTTTAATATTGTAGCCTTCCTGTAAAATTCGGTCAAGAATGGCCCCGGCATGCCCGTTTTTAAAAGCATCCGGTTTAATCATGGTAAATGTTCTGTTACTCATAGTGAAGTTTGTTTGTTTTTCGGCCGCAAAGGTAGGGGAAAGTCGTGAGTCACCGGCCTTGAGTCAGCAGTTCCTAAATCATGAAGGTTACTCATCACTATTGACTCATGACTATGGACTGATTTCCATACCTTCGCTGCCGTTTATGAAATCCATACTCGAAATATTTCCATTACTGGCACAGCCACGTCAGATTGTAATTACCACACATCAGAAACCTGATGCTGATGCTATGGGCTCATCGCTGGCATTACTTCATTTTCTTAAACAATTTGGGCATAGCGTTACAGTCATTTCGCCAACTAACTGGGCTGGCTGGGTAAATTGGCTGCCAGGCACAAAAGAAGTATTGGATTATGAAAGGGATAAACAAAAAGCTGAAGTTATTTTGGATAAAGCCGACTGGCTCTTCTGCCTTGACTTCAATATATTTCACCGCACAAAAACACTGACAGAAAAATTAAAGCAGCTTACCTGCACAAAAATATTAATTGATCATCATCAGGAACCAGATGAAACTTCTTTTGATTATGGCATCAGTGACACTTCCAAAAGTTCGACCTGCGAAATGATTTATGATTTCATTATCGCTTCCGGACAGGCCAATAAATTAAATGAAGAAATTGGTATTTGTATATATGCAGGAGTAATTGGTGATACTGGTTCATTCCGGTTCTCTTCTGCAACTGCCAGGGTACATCGCCTGGTGGCCGATTTAAAAGAAAGAGGACTGAACCATGGCTATGTGCATGATAAACTTTTTGATAATTTTTTAGAAAATCGTTTACGGTTTACAGGAAATGTATTGCTAAACAGGATGGAAGTATTTTATGAATATAATACTGCACTTATTGCTATACCAAAAAATGATTTGCTGAAATATCAAATTAAAACAGGTGATACAGAAGGGCTGGTCAACTATCCTCAATCTATACAGGGCATTAAGCTGGTGGCATTGGTTATAGACCGGGATGAAGAAAGAAAATGGAGCTTTAGAAGCAAAGGTGAGTTTGACTGTAATACATTTGCCCGTAAATATTTTGAAGGCGGTGGCCATTATAATGCTTCCGGCGGCCGCAGCAACGACTCATTGGAACAAACAGTATCATATTTTAAACAGGTAATGAAAGAAAACGAAAATCTTTTACAATAATTAAAATAAATCTATGAACACAATTAAAAATCTGTTACTGATCCTTTTTGCCGGAGTTCTGCTTGTTGGTTGCAGTAAAGGCAAGTACAGGAAAACCAGCGGGGGAATGCCTTACCAGCTATTCAG
>JBKJXQ010000010.1:0-2846 GCA_046716235.1 Chitinophagaceae bacterium | reverse complement strand
TATCATGATAGACAGCATGGCCAATAGTAATACGCTTAAAAGACCTGATAAAAATTATCCGCTGATGCCTTTTACTGAGGCTGAGTTAAACGATTTTCATGTCCCGATGAGTTTTATTAAAAGAAATAAAATCACACAAATCTTTTCGCTTAAACGGTTACAAAACAAGGCTTCTGACTTAATGAAATTGCTTCAGGAAAAATATAAGGTAAATTAAGAATAAAAAGCATATTCTCTTAATCAGGAAAACTAAATTATGGAAGTACATACACACACTCACACCCCAAGAAAAAAATGGACCCATTATTTCTGGGAATTTTTAATGCTGTTTCTCGCTGTGTTCTGCGGATTTTTAGCAGAGTATCAGTTGGAGCATAAAATTGAAAAAGATAGGGAAAAACAATTTATCCGTTCCCTGGCCTATGACATTAAAGCTGATACCGCAAGTCTTAACAATATTATCAATGCACGGACCATACGGGATGTCAGCCTTGATTCTTTAAGCCAGCTCATGAACAGTTCTTCCCCGAATGACCACAGTATCGACATTTATTTCTATGCAATCACTGCCAGTCGTACCCGTGCTATAAGATTTATTCCGAATGACGGTACTGTGCAGCAATTAAAAAATTCAGGAGCCTTCCGTTTGATCCGTTCCAGACAAGTAGCTGACAGTATTGCAAAATATGATGTTAATGTGAGAAATTTTATCCGGCAGCAGGAAGTGGAAGAAACTCATATTCATGATTACCGGCAGGCTGCTGCCAAAATGTTTAATGCTTTGTACTTTGAAAGCATGATGGATGCTGATGTTAATCCTAGCCGGTTAACAACTGGAAATCCACCCCTGCTCAATTATGAGAAAACAGATCTTGAAACATGGAATTATAGGTTATATGGCATGAAAACTATAAGTAAAGCAAACCGGAGAGATGCAAGACTACTGTTGCGCCAGGCCGAAAATTTAATCACCATTTTAAATAAAAAATATCGATTGGAATAAGACGAATTAAGAATTCAGACTTATGAATGATAAGTTGTATACTCTTTCAACAAGTTCAACTGAATTCATAACTCATAATTCTACACTCAAAAATTAGTAACATGGAAGTACATGCCCACTCACATACCGCCCGGAAAAAATGGACCCATTATTTCTGGGAGTTTTTAATGTTATTCCTCGCTGTGTTCTGCGGATTTTTGGCAGAGAATGAACGGGAGCATTATATAGAACATAAGCGGGCAAGGATATTAGCTCAATCACTCGTAGAAGATATGAAAAAGGATACTTCCTCATTGGTCACTACTATTTCACTGTGCGATCAGAAAATCCAAAACCTTAAAGAACTGGTGAAGTTATTACGTCAACCCGCAGCCACAAGAAATGACACCTTGATTTACAAGAATGCCTTACTCATTCAATATGCAACAAGATTTCTCAGGGCAGGCGGTACCTACAATCAGATTGTGAATTCAGGCTCCCTTCGCTATTTCAGTCAAATACTTGTGAACCTGATGAACCAGTATGATATTGATATCAGGATGGTGGAAAGCCGCAGGGATGCAGATCTCAATATTATATTCAATACAAGCCTTGCGTTCATCAATAAAAATTTAAATCAGGAAGTTTTCGATGAAGTCCTGGAAAATAAACCCGTAACTAAAACAATGTATAACAAATTTGATTTACCGGGCCAACTGAATGAATTAATTAATCATGCTATTGTTTCCCGCAGAATAACTGAGAGAATGAAAATAGAAAGTGAAATAGCTTTACAATCGGGAAGGAAATTGATTGTTGCGCTAAATAAAAAATATGGTATAAAATAATTAGATTATGGAAGTACACCACCATGCTCACACCTCTAGAAAAAAATGGACCCATTATTTCTGGGAATTTTTAATGTTGTTTCTCGCTGTATTCTGCGGATTTCTCGCAGAGTATCAGTTGGAGCATAAAATTGAAAAGGATAGGGAGAAACAGTTCATCAATTCATTGCATGCGGATTTGCAGGATGATATAAAAAAGCTGGATGCAATGCTTGTATTGGAACAGGAAGGAATAGCAAAGCTTGATACATTAATGCAACTGCTCAATAACCCCGAACTGGCAAAACAAAATGGTGACCAGCTTTACTATACAGCAAGAGTTGGACCCAGGTCGCAGCCATTTGCCAACAACAGCAGGACATTTGACCAGTTAAAATTTTCAGGCGGCTTCCGGCTTATCCGCCATGCGGCTTCTTCTAATAAAATAATGGAGTATTACAACCAGTTATCATGGATCCGTTTGCTAGAAGATAATTACAACCATGAGTTTGATAACTTTAAAAAAATAGGGGCAAAAATTCTTGATCCTGCTATATTAAGAAAACAGGAAGGCGATAAAGGAGAAATACTTCGAAGCAATGATAACCCTTCGCTTATTACATACGATGCCCGGCTGCTGAAAGAACTGGCATTTCATACCTTGCAAATGAATGGTTCAAGGCGTTCAAAATTGTTGTTGCTCGAAAACATGAAAAAAAGTGGCGATGACTTAGTGTCCTTCTTAAAAGATAAATATCACCTCGAATAAAAAAATTCTCAATCAAAACCAACTTCATGCAACCATTAACAACTATCAACCAAAAACGAATTGAATCCATTGACCTGCTCCGTGGATTGGTAATGATCATTATGGCTCTCGATCATACCCGGGATTATTTTCACAGTGTAGCAAATGTCAGCGATCCGCTTGACCTGGCCACCACTACTCCTTTTCTTTATTTAACCCGGTGGATCACCCATTTTTGTGCACCCACTTTTGTTTTTCTTTCAGGTGTGTCGGCATGGCTGCAGAGCCG
>JBKJXQ010000009.1:0-3816 GCA_046716235.1 Chitinophagaceae bacterium | reverse complement strand
ATGATATTTTTTGGCTGTGCTAAATCCCGCAGGTTTGTAGGTTGTTATATCATATTTGTCTTTTACAGTAGTAGAATAGAAAGTATCAACCTGAATGGTTTGTGCCAATGAAAAAAGAGGAAGAGCTAAAGGGAATAGCCAAAACAGTTTTTTCATCCCGTTAAGTTACTTCTTTCTCTTAAATACTATACCTGCGTTTTTCTGAAAGTCGGAACTAAAGCGAAGATTGTATATATCATTTCCATCACGGATGACAAGTAGCCCCGTGTTTGGTGGGTATTTACCAAGGCTCTCCGCAAACATCACCAACGTAAATTCATCGTTCTTACCAGGCGTGAGATAAATAGTTTTCTTGTATGCAGTTGCTTTTAATAATTGTTTGGATAAAAGAATTTCGCCATTCATAAAAATACTGACAGTATCGCCATCAATTTCACCATTATCATACAACGAAATCTGTAAACTGTCTGATTTAAAATTAACTTCCTGCGAAAAATCAGATTTTCTTCCGGCAATCAATGCTGCTTTTAATGTTACATCTATAGTTGGTCGTTTTACTTCAGCCATTACCGGCGATAAAACAATTGCTTTCTTTTCAGTAGCAATATCAGTTGATACTGCCGTAGTTACTTTAGCTGTTGTTGCGTTTATTACATCCGGTTGTTTAGTTACTACTTTTATTATTTCAGGTTTTGACGTCGTTATATTTGGGGCACCCGGTAGCTTATTGGTAGAAACAATATCTGGTTGCTTTATTATTACCGGTTGTTGTGTTTTTGTAACAGGAATATCCTGTTTAGGTATTGTTTTAACAATAATTGGTGCCTTCACTTCCTTTTTTTCCTCTGTTAATGGTGGAGTTGCAGGCAAGTTTATTTTTGCGGTAGATTCAATATTATTTTTTGAATCTTGTTTTGCTGAAACAATTTCAGTTTGATTGGTAACAACTGTTTTTTGTGTTTGTGCAACAGGTATTGATTTAATTTCTTCTTTCTCAATAACCGGTGTTACAATAATATCAGAATTGGTTTTAGCTAATACTGGAATAGATTCTTTTATATTATTTTTTTCATGTTTGATATCGTCATCTTTAAGAACTGTACTTGTTTCTTTTGAAGCAGTTGCAGTTATTACTTCTGTTGTTGTATTGATTGCAGATTTTGCGGGTATAGTTGTGGGTGCCTTTTGTAAAATTGTAGTATTGGCTATACCAGTAATATCAACCGGGGATGACAATTCTTCTGCACTTGTCGAATATTCAGTTTTAATTTTTTCCGGCTTTGCAATTTTTACAATGGTTAACCCTTCTTTTCTGTCTTTATAAAATGTTACTTCATCAGCAAGTTTCAATTCTTCCAGATGCGGAAATATTTTTGAAGCCGTTAAATCATTTTCCTGTTCCAATGCAAGGTTGCCGCTTATAGCATAATATTTTTTGGTGGCGTTGGTTTGCCATTTGCCTTCGAGTTGCCAGGTACTGTCTTTTTTATCTCTGCGAAAAGTGCTGCTCACTTTTACATTCTTATCTAATTTTCCCGGAAAGTTGTACGACATAATTTCGTCATCCGTTACCACACATACATCTCCTTCAATTGTTCCTTTCACTCTTTTTACCATGTAGTATAAAATATCATCCACAATAAATTCACTACGGGAGTAACCATACACCTTTCCCCGATACTCGGTCAGGGCTATTTCTAAAGATTGATCTTTTCGAATAGTGGTGCTGTCGTTGCTCATGGAGCCTATCCAAAGTCCGGTTAGTGATTGCGCAAAAAAGAAAAGAGGGGCCACTACAAACAGGGTTGTAAGCTTAAGTCGTTTGCTGGAGATATTCAGCTTGGGTAATAAGTTGGCTGGCATTTTCAGGAGTTACGGATTTACAGGTTATTGTTTGTAATAACGAATTTGTGTCCTCCCGATTGTGTAGAGATTTGAAATAAAACTTGTCGTAGTACTTCAGCAAAATTTCAAAACTTTCTGCAATTTTACCCTCTTTTAGTAGTAAAATAGCCGTTTTTGCGTTCAAATTGCCTAATTTTTGACTAATTCGGGTTATTGCTTCTATTAGTTTTTCCTTATCCAATTTGCCATATTCCTGTACAATATGTTTTAGCCTTTCTTGAAATGGGATGTCCAGAAAATAAACGGTTGACCGCCTCATTGCCAGCCACAAATCTTTGGGAATATTTACTTGCCCGATTCGTTGGGATTCATCTTCGAGCCAGATAGAAGTTGTGAGGTGTTTGTTGTCAGGTGTCGGGATATAAGTATTTGCCGGACATCCGACACCACGCAACTGACACCCGAGTAAGTTTTCAAACATTTCCTGTCCCGGTTGCCGTGATAAGCCGATACTACCAAAGGCAGAACCTTTATGATTGGCAAGTCCTTCCAAATCAACTACTGCTTCTCCTTTTGCTTTTAGAAAGTTTAATAATTCTGTTTTCCCTGAACCGGTATAGCCACCCAGTATTTTTAATTGAAATGGAAGTTTGAATGTGTCCAATATATAATTCCGGAATTTTTTATACCCGCCTGCAAGTGTGTACACTTTAAAACCATACATATCCAGCAGCCAGGATACAGCTTCGCTACGCATACCACCCCGCCAGCAATGAACGAGGACGATGTTAGGTTTGTGTTGATCGTTGGCTTTTTCTCCGGTCATCGGCTTTGGATCTGCGGCCATCATTTCAGTTGATGACTTATGGCTTATAGCTAACGACTCAACTTCTTCCACCATCTTTCTCATTTTCGGGCCAAAAAAATCCAGGCCAATTTTAATGGCCAGTTCCCGGCTCTGTTGCTTGTAGGTAGTGCCGACTATTTTTCTTTCTTCATCGGTGAATAATGGTAATGAATAGGCTCCGGGAATATGTGCATGAAGATATTCTCCGGGCGAACGGACGTCTAAAACAGGATACTGTTTTGCCAGTTCCAAAAAATTTTCGATATGTATTTTTTCCGCTGCCATATTAATACTCTACAAGCTACATTTCAGAAATATACAACTTTTCTTTGCTGCCATATATTCTATAGTTGAAGTGTGCGACGAAAGGAACGATGCCCGTCCGAACAGGATGATTATAAAATAATATTTTGTTGCAAACTCATCCGGGCGGGCCATGAAAAACTACAACTCGTATAAAAAAATAGCCGCTTCTTTTGAAGCGGCCATATATTCATTTGCATATTTTCACATCTGTATTACCTGTTCATCGAAGCCAGGAATTCTTCATTATCTTTTGTTCCTTTCATTCTGTTTTGCAATTCCCGCATTGCTTCTTCCGTATTCATATCATTCAGGAAAACACGGAGCAGGTTCATTCTTTGCAGCACATCTTTATCAAGTAATAAATCATCACGACGGGTAGACGAAGCAACGAGATCAATGGCCGGATAGATACGTTTGTTGGATAAACGACGATCCAGTTGCAATTCCATATTACCGGTTCCTTTAAATTCTTCAAAGATCACTTCATCCATTTTACTTCCGGTATCCACCAATGCTGTGGCGATAATAGTCAGCGATCCGCCAAACTCAATTTTTCTTGCTGCACCAAAAAACTGTTTTGGTTTTTGCATGGCATTAGCTTCTACACCACCCGATAATACTTTACCACTGGAAGGTGCTACTGTATTATGTGCACGGGCAAGACGGGTAATGGAATCGAGCAGTATCACCACATCATGACCACACTCTACCAAGCGTTTTGCTTTTTGCAAGGCAATAGTAGAAACCTTAACGTGTTTCTCTGCAGGTTCATCAAAAGTGGAAGCAATAACTTCTCCTTTGATGCTACGTTCCATATC
>JBKJXQ010000008.1:0-5983 GCA_046716235.1 Chitinophagaceae bacterium | reverse complement strand
GTAATGGGGCCTGCAATAGATCCTGCTACGAGAAGGAATGCTCCGCCGCTCCAGTCGCCTTCAACGGTATAATCAGCCCCCCCAACCCCCGAAGGGGGGATTTCAGAGTCACTATGAAAAATAAATTCTTCATAGTTTTTATTTTCTGGTACTTGTAATCCGAACTGCTTCATTACATCTAATGTCAGGTCTATGTATGGTTTGCTTTTAAGATTATGAACCTTTATAGAAATTTCAGAACTATAGAAGCCTGAAGTCCCTCCTTTAGAGAGGTGTGGGGAGGCCGAATAAGCCATTAATAATCCAGTTAGAAACTGCGAACTCAATGTGCCATCTACTTCAATATTTTGGGGCTGCAAAGGACCTTGAATAGTCATTGGCAATTTACCTTCTTTACCTTTTATTTTTACGCCAAGCTGTGGTAATATTTCATCGAAGAAGTCCATCGGTCTTGTTACTAAGCTGCCGGAGCCATTAATCGTAATTTCTTTATCGCTTAGTGCAACTAATGGAGTAAACATTCTGATACTTAAACCACTTTCACCACAATTAATAGTGAGTGGTGAATGGTGAATAGTGTATGGGAAGCCTCCGCTTTTTACAATGAGTTCACCGTCATTATCTGCTACTTCTGCACCCAAAGCTTTAATAATTCCAATAGCTGCTTTATCGTCATTACTATGTCCGGGATTATAAATGATTGTTTCTCCCTTCGTTAATAGTGCTGCTGCACAGGCTCTCTGCATCGAACTTTTAGAAGCCGGTGCCTGTATTGATCCTTTTAGCTTTGATGGTTGTATTCTTACTTTCATTTTATGCCACCACCCCCCTAAAGGGGAGTTTAGAGATTAGTTATAATTTTTTCTAATTGGGTTACCGGAATACTTCTCACTACTCCCTTCCCTACTTTCTCCAATAAAATATAATTCATTTCTTTTCTTTCCCGTTTCTTATCCATTTTCAATACTTCGATGGCTTTATTTTTATTGAATGATGCATAAGTAGGCAAACCATATTGCTCCAATACTTTTACTACTTTCTCCGTTTGATTAAATCCGGAAAGCTGTTCAGAAATATGACAAGCATACGTCATGCCGATGGCAATGGCTTGCCCATGTGATAATTCATATTGGTTTTCTAATGCATGTCCGAGGGTGTGACCAAAATTCAATAAGCGTCTTTCTCCTTTTTCAAATTCATCTTTTTGTACCACTTTAGTTTTGATCAGCACATTCCGTTTTATCAACTCACTCATTAAATTTTTCTTCGATTGATAAAGCCTCAATCTATTCGCCTCCAGCAAGCTGAACATCGCTGCATCTTTTATACAGGCATGTTTAATTATTTCAGCAAACCCATTTTCCCATTCTGTTTGTGGAAGCGATTTAAGAAAATTCAGATCATACAATAAAAATTTTGGTTGTCGGATTATACCGACCATATTTTTATAGATGCCTACATCAATTCCATTCTTTCCACCGATAGATGCATCGACCATTGCTAATACAGTAGTCGGAATAAATCCGAAAGGAATACCCCGCATATAAACTGATCCGACATAACCTGTCATATCAGTAACTACACCACCGCCAATTCCAATCAATATTGTCTTTCGATCTGCTTGTAGTGCAATCAGTTCTTCAATTACTGAATCAACTGTTGATTGCACTTTATATTCTTCACCAGCTTTTAATACGATTACATTCCAGCCTTTGAATTTTGACTGATGATGCTTGTACACATTCTCATCGGTGATGATGATGGCGTTTTTTGAGTCAACAATTTTCTTCAGGTAAGTAATACTACCGTCCAAGTAATAATCAACTGATGCATTGGAAAATTTATAGGTAACCTTTTTCATTGTTTGTTTTATTTCACGCAAAGCCACAAAGAAGCAAAGGCGCAAAGAGAGTTTGTTATTCGCAAATGCTCATCAGTGTTACTACAGAACAAGTGTACCCTTCGATACCTCAGGATAAACTTGCAACTAAGACGATAGTAGTAATTCAGTTGGTAACTTAACCCACCCCAACTTACTAAAGAAATTCATTTCCCTCAACTCGCCCCGCCCAGGCGGGGATGTTAACTAAAGTACTTCGTTTCCTGCCTACAACTTATTACCTAAAACTTACAACCTCTAGGCATCCAACACTTTCTTCTGATGATTGATACTTTCCATGTGTATCGCATCAAGGTATTTAGTGATGAACTCTCTGCTCAATCCAATCTTCTCGCCTTTGGCACTTGCTCTTTCTATAATTTCATTCCAACGGCTTATTTGTAAAATGGTAATATTGTTTTCTTTCTTGTATTTACCAATTTGCTCTGCAATTTTCATCCGCTGACTTAATATCTGCATCAACTCATCATCCAGGTGATTTATTTGCTGACGCAATTTTTCCAATGCTGCATGATACTCCTCTGAATTCACATCTTCCTTTCTCCAGATGATAGTATCGAGCATTTCTTTCAACCGCTCCGGTGTTACCTGTTGCTTGGCATCGCTCCATGCATTATCAGGATCAATATGACTCTCAATCATCAATCCATCATAATCAAGGTCAATTGCTTTTTGCATTACTTCAAGCAAAATATCACGACGGCCACAGATATGTGATGGATCATTTATGATCGGCATATTCGGATGCTTCAATTTCATTTCGATAGCGAGATGCCACATAGGTGCATTACGATATTCCGTATATCCATAAGATGAAAAGCCACGATGTATCAAACCAATTTGTTTAATACCCGCCCTTGCTATTCTTTCCACAGCACCAGCCCACAATTCCAAATCGGGATTGATAGGATTCTTAATCATCACCGGCACATCTACACCACGAAGAGCATCGGCAATTTCCTGTACACTGAAAGGATTTACCGTAGTTCTTGCACCAATCCATAGCACATCTACTTCAAAGTTGAGTGCATCTTCCACTTGTTTACCAGTGGCAACTTCCACCGTTGTTGGCAGACCTGTTATTTTTTTTGCTTGTTGTAACCAGGGCAATCCTTTTGCACCGATACCTTCAAACATACCGGGCTTGGTTCTTGGTTTCCAAATGCCCGCCCTTAGCATATCCACTTTACCAGTGGCTGCAAGTCGTTGCGCAGTTTCCAGCACCTGCTCTTCTGTTTCTGCACTACATGGTCCGCTGATGATAAGTGGTCTTTTGTTCCATGCCTGCTGCACGGTTTCGTTGTTTGTTTGTACTGTCGTTTGCATATTTTGTAAAGATAAATTTTTATGTTGTCATCTGTTTTACTACTAAAAGCTTCGTCGCAAGTTTATCCTGAGGTATCGAAGTGACATCAACTACCGCGGTTTCCTAAAGTCGGGATGAGGCTTTATTTTATTATCCTCCTTATCTTATTCGCATCTTCAATCAACCGCATCAAATAATCCTTATCATCTTTTTCAATACTCTCTTTAAATCTGGTAAGCTGCGCAATATGTTCTTTCAATACATCCAGCACATTTTCTTTATTCTGCATAAAAATGGGTACCCACATGGCGGGATTACTTTTGGCTAATCTTACAGTACTTTCAAAACCCGCAGAAGCTAATTCAAATATTGCCTGTTCTTTTTTTTCTTTCTGCAATACGGTATTGGCCAATGCAAATGAAGTGATATGTGAAATGTGACTGACATACGCTGCGTGTAAATCATGTGCCTTTGCTTCCATTTCCAGCAAATGCATTCCGATTTTTTTATACATCGACCTTGTCCACTCTGCTGCATCTTCATCGCTTTCTTCCGCATTGCAAATAATTACCGCTTTATTTTCAAATGCTCCCCGCACTGCGGCCTGTGGTCCGCTATATTCTGTACCCCACATAGGATGTGTAGCAACATATCGTCCTCTTTTTGGATGATTCTTCACGGCATTTACTGATGGCTGTTTGGTAGAACCCAAATCAATTACGATCTGATTATCTATTTTATCCAATAAGGAGGGCAACAATTTAATCATACTATCTACCGGCATGGCCAGTATTATTACTTCAGCCGCAGCAATAGCTTCATCCAATTGCATTACTTCATCTACCAATTCTAATTTCAGTGCTTGTTGCAAATGATCTTCATTGGCATCTACCCCAATTAACCGGGATGATATTTTTTTCTCATGCAGTTGCAGGGCAAGAGAACCACCGATAAGACCTACACCGATTATTGCTATTTTTTTACGTTCCATATTTTTTAGCTAAAAGAAGGAAATGAGAAAAAGAGAGAAAGAGAATGTATCTAATATTCATTCTCTTTTTTCCAAATTTCTTTAACCCATCTTTTTAATTACTTCATTTTAAAAACTATTACAATACTGCTTATACTATTTCAATTAAACTCTTTTGGTTCATTCTCTCTTTCTATCTCTTAGCCGCTGTATTGCTTCATCCATCTTTTGTTCTGTGTTGCACAAACTCACTCTCACATATTTATTACCGGCACTACCAAATATGCCACCTGGTGTTATAAACACATTGGCGTTATATAATACATCATCACTTAATACATACCCATCTTTATAGCTTTTAGGAATAGCTGCCCATACAAATAAACCAGCTTGTTCTTTTGAATAGTCACATTTCAATAAATCCAATAATTCAAATATCTTTTCTCTTCTGGCCCTATATACTTTGTTCACTTCTTCCTGCCATTCTTTTCCCAACCCTAATGCTTTTGCAGCGGCCAATTGCAATGGTAAAAACATGCCACTATCCATATTACTTTTAAAACGCAGCACTTCTTCTATTCTATTTTTGGCTCCGCAAAGCATACCTATCCGCCAGCCAGCCATATTGTGAGATTTGCTTAATGAGTTTAACTCAATCACACAATCTTTCGCACCTTCCACACATAATAAGCTTAGGGGGTTTTCATTCAGTATAAAACTGTACGGGTTATCATGAATAATTAAAATATTATACTTTCTTCCAAATGCTACTATTTTTTTAAACAACTCGTTTGATGGCAACTGTCCGGTTGGCATTTGCGGATAATTCACAAACATTAACTTTACTTTCTTCAACTTCTTCTTTTCTATTTTATCAAAGTCGGGTTCGTAATTATTTTTTTTGCTCAATTTATAATCAATACATTTTCCTCCGGCTAATTTTACAGCACTTTGATATGTTGGATAACCAGGGTTTGGAACCAGTACTTGATCACCTTTATCCAGGTAAGTCATGCAGAGATGCATAATGCCTTCTTTACTTCCAATCAACGGCAATATTTCTGTATCAGGGTTTAATTCAACATGATACCATTTCCTATACCACTCACTTATCGCCTCTCTTAAAATGGGTGACCCTTTATAGGATTGATAAGCATGAACAGTTGGCTTTGCACTTTCATCCTGCAACACTTTTATTACATCCGGATGTGGAGCCATGTCAGGACTACCAATGCCGAGGCTGATAATATTTTTACCTGCTTTGTTCAGTTCATCTATTTCCCGTAATTTTTTCGAGAAATAATATTCACCAATACCATCTAATCGTTTTCCTACTTTCATCTTATTTTATATTTCGCCTCTCGGGGCTATTAATATTTGATATGAACTTATTAATCCTTTTTTGCACCTGAAATCTTATATCTTACTTCCATAAACCTTTTTTATAAATCCCGTAAATTTTTAATTTTTCTGTTAATCCTTTTACTTGTTCCATCACTTTATTGAATTGTGCCAATGTATCAAACTCCATATCGGCGTGAAAATTATATTTAAAATCGCTGCCAGGAATGGGAAAGCTATGCAGCTTACTTAAATTGATTCCACCATCTGCAATTTTCGTCAGCACTTTTGCCAGGCTTCCGCGGGAATGGTCTGTATGAAAATTCACAGATGCCTTGTTCGCATTTTCAACCGTTTTTGCGATATCTTCTCTTTCCAATGCCAAAAATCTGGTGTAGTTATTTTTCAGCGTATGAATGTTGGGGGCAATGACTTTGAGTTGAAACAACTCTGCGGCCAGTTTGCT
>JBKJXQ010000007.1:0-5912 GCA_046716235.1 Chitinophagaceae bacterium | reverse complement strand
CTCTTCTTTTAATCGTATTTTAGAAACTGACTTAGGATCAAAACTTGACCTTGTAACTACATAGCCAATAATATTATCAATCTGTTTAATGTCATATTCAGGTACAGTATCATTCTTTCCCTGGGTTTTTTGCTGAATATCTGCAACGGTAACCGGTGTTGTAAAACGATCGTCTTCAAAAGCAGTAACCTCACCTTTATTAACAGCATTCAACAGCATATTGATAAATATCTGGCTACCATTATCATCCTGGGCCTCATAACGAAAAGTCTGGTTCATCTTTTCACGAAGATCTAATTCTCTCCATACCTTTTCTGCATACAACGCATCATCCCAGCGAAGATTTTCATACGCAAGCGGGGTTCTTGTATTCAGGTTGCCTTTTTCAAATGCATTATCATTTCTCAATGATTTTTTTGCATTATTATCAAGAACACCTGATGTATCAACCCTGATGGGAATATTAGCATACGGATCATATCCTGAAGGTGGCTGTGTGTTATTATTCTGCTGTTGATCATTACCCTGCGTTGGGTTTGTAGTGGGCTGTGTGCCGGTCCTTCTTCTGGGGGCACGTTGAGCATTTGCTTCGCTTACCAGCAAGCCGGCAAGAAATAAACAAATTCCAAATTTTACAAAATTCTTATTCATAGTCGTACCTATTTAATGTAATAAACGAGTGAAGGTGCACTTGTAGTACGTCCGTCCGGACCTTTTACTTTAATATTATCGATGGTTACCATTCTGCCTGCCTGTACATTCTGATTAATGGCATTTCTTACAGGGCCTGCAAAGGCAGCACCATTTGAGGCAACAGAAACAATATCATCATCGCTATCGCAGGTAAACGTAAAGCTTACAACGTCATACGAAAGTTCAAAAGGAAAATTTTTGATACCGGCTCCTACACCACCCTGAGCTTTGAAGGCTCCGGCAGCAATATTGGCACCGCTCGGCTGACCACCTACATAAGCCTGCGCTTCTGGTATGGTACGAACCCTGAACTGTGATGCACCGGCTACTTTACCATCTACATTAACGGTAATTATTGTATTATCGTTAACCTGGTTTACACGGGCAATGTATTTGCCGGGTCCTATCCTGGTTAAACTTCCAGAACTGATAGTAGCGTTCACTTTATCATCACCACCACCGCTGGCAGCAATAGTTACGGGGTTATCTACGCCAATATATAGAACATTCATTTTATCCAATGCTATAGAAGCGTTGGCTGAGCCAACGGTGTACTCAACATTTACTTCTTTTATTTCATCTTTTCCAGTAGTCTGATTAAAATAGGTGATTTTAACCGGAATACTTCTGGATCCAACACCACCAGCCTGTGTTTTATATAACGCAAAGCCTTCTTCACCGATGGGAACAGTTGTTCCACCAATAGTAATAGTAGGAGCTGCCGCCTTACTAAATGCTCCAACTCCAGCTTTAATTTCAAGCTCTTGTCCTGGCATCAGGTAATTTGAATTTTGACCCACAATAGCAGCATAAGAATCAAATATTACTTTCACTTCACCCACTTTTTGGTGACAAAAAGTAACCACTTTGTTTTCAGCCGTTTTAATGTCATTTTGAAATTTGCTCAGGATGGTAATACCAGCAACGGTTGGTACCATGTTGAAATAAGCAACTTCCCAGGCTCTTGTTTTTCCATCGCTGCCGGGAAAAGTGGAAAGGTCGATATTAAGTGATTTGTCAAATTCATTTTTGATAGCAGTGTCTACTCCTAATACATCTGTTCTGTATTTACTCAAAGCTGCCAGCAGTTTTTTACCCTCTCCATCTTTTACCATTAATTTGGTTACAATATCTAGGTTATCTTCTTTAAATTTTACTGTGGGATCGCCGGGCTTACCGCCAGCAAGTGTCAGAATTTTATTTTTTAACGTCTCAAGATAATCGTATAAATTTTTAGAAGTAGATACAACAGATTCTGCTTTGGGATACCATTCAAGAGCTCTTACTTTGGTTTGCTCTTCTATGGTTTTATCCTTCAAGGATTTCATAATCGTTTCAGTAGAGAGATTAACTGTTTTATTAGTATTCTCAAGACTTCGGTTTACGGTTTTAAAGGCATTAAGGATTTCTGATGATACATTCAGTGCTAACAAAGCTGTTAGTACCAAATACATTATATTGATCATCTTTTGCCTGGGCTCTTTAGGTAAAGACATGACTGGTTACGTTTAATTGGATTTAATAATGGTGACTTATTGCTTTACTGGTTAATGTTTTTAACAGTAAACCGGGTTTTGGTTTTGTGTAAATAAACATTAATTGCGCCCCTGCATCGCTGTTAACATATTACCATAAATACCATTCAAGCGGCCAAGGTTTGTAGCCAGGTGACCGATCTGATCCTGTACTTTCTTAGCATCTTCAGCACTGTTCAACATTGAAGCAGAAGTTTCGGACAGTTTACCATAGAAAGAATTCAGTGCTTTCAGGTGGTTATTGCTTTCCTGTAATTCTAATTCATAAATAGTATTAAGGGAAGACAAGTTTTTAGTCAGCGTCTGTATTTGTTCATGAAAAACTTTGGCGCCTTCCGTCGCCTGGTTAAAGGCACCAACCGAAGAAGCAGTTGTCATGTATGCATCTTTTACTTTATCAAGGTGTCCGGTTACTTCCCTGGTTTTAGCAGCAAAGTCGCTTGTAGCGGCAATGGTATCAGTTAAGCCATTCATTCCAATTACGGTAGTATTTAATTGTTTGAAACCGTCTCCAAGACGCTTCATCGTATCGGGAGTAATGTCAGCTTCAACCAGCATTTTATCCATCGCCCCAAAAGTAGCCCTCGATTTGGCGCCAGCCACTGAAAATTGTTCTTCATCATGAGAAGCATCTTTAACAGCCGGATAAACGGCATATAAAACACCATATAAAGTGAAGATAATAGCTTCTGTTGTTAAGCCGATCCAAAGCCATGTGTCTGCATCGGATGCATGGGTAATTTTTCTGAGTGCACCCCAGATTACTAATGCGGCGCCAAATGAAACGCCTACGTCTACCCATTTACTTACTTTAGAAGGAATAGCTGCTGCCATAATTGGATTTTTTAGTGGTTTTAGATTTGTAGATTGTTATTAAAGAGAAGCAAATAAGGGGTCAGGTTTTTATGACCCCTAAATATTTTTATTTATTAAAACAGATAATCAATTTTTACTTACGGCCTCTTGTTGGTGCCGCTGGAAGATCGATTACACAACGGAAACCGATATACGATTTTGTTGTATCCTGATATTCATAAGTGCTGGTACCTGTTTGCAGGTAATATCCAACATCTTTCCAGCTGCCACCACGGATAATTTTACGCTTCATAAGGGGAGGATCGTCATCTTTTGCATTATAACGAACATCCGGGTTCATATCATGCTGGAAATTATTTCTGCCTTCATAATATATAGATGAAGTCCACTCAGCTACATTACCGCTCATGCAATACAAGCCATAATCATTGGGCCAGTAAGCATCTGCACGAACCGTATAAAAGCCACCATCTTCAGGATAGTTACCACGGCCCGGTTTGAAGTTAGCCATCAGACAACCTTTTTTATTTCTCAGGTAATAGTTACCCCACGGAAACATCGATTGAGAGCGGCCGCCACGGGCTGCATATTCCCACTGTGCTTCGGTTGGCAGACGAAAATCTGATTCCTGTGATCTTTTTTTGGTATCTAAGTATGCATTCAAAAGCTGGCTTCTCCATTCGCAAAAAGCATTTGCCTGTTTCCAGTTCACACCTACAACAGGGTAGTTACCAAAAGCCGGGTGTGAAAAATATCTTTTTGTCTTTGGCTCATTGTAGGAATAAGCAAAATCACGGATCCAGGCCAATGTATCAGGGTAAATTTGTACATCCTTCTTTACAATAAAAGTAGAGCGGGGTTTGCCGGCATTTTCTCTTTTTGCTGCTTCTTTAAGGTCAAATACTTCAGAATGAAAAACGATTTTGGTAGGATCTATTTCCTTTTTACCAAAAATCCTGTCATCCGGAGGTAAGATGATATCTGTGCTGCTCAACTGTTCCATTACCTTTGGATCACCCCATTTCATGGTTTTCATTTTTGCCCAGTCTACATATTCATTACCATCTGCCCCTGCTTTTACATAACCCATTTTGCGGGCCACAACAGAGTCACGAACCCATTGGGTAAACTGGCGGTATTCATTATTGGTAATTTCAGTAGCGTCCATCCAGAAACCGCTGATAGAAACAGACCGGTTACGGGCACTGAATGCATAAGCCGGATCTTCATCACTCGGACCCATGTGAAATGTACCCTGAGGCACATACACCATTCCCGGAGGTTTGGGCAGAACATACTTACCCCCTGGCGCAATGCCATGAAGTTGTCCATCATTTGGCAGACTGCTTCCGCCTTTGTTTTTCTTTCCTAAAATTCCGCAACTGGCCAGCAAGGAGATGCAGGCTGCAGCGTACAAGGCATAGTAAAGGTTTTTCATTTTCATATACTTAAAAGTAAAAGGTACTGGACAAAAATTATATTTAGAGTTATTCTCTGTCACAACGTTAGTATTTATTTTTTAATAAACAAACCGTATTTTCCAATGTAAATTTTCAAACGGTGACGGGGTTAATTTTATTGTATTAACTTAAAATTAATTGCTGTTTTCGACCTTGTTTATCAGCGTAATAAGCTCATTTGCAGAAAATACGGGGTTTAGACAAGTGTAATTACGGCATAAGAAAATAGTGGTTAACCCGACTACCTCTTTTTCTACTAATAAGGGGAAGGAATTGTCTGCGGTTAACGAGGCCATTAATACCCGGTGTGGGATATATTTTCCCAGGATTTCTTTCTGCATTGTTGAAAAATCACTCCCTACAACCACAATTTCGTTTGTACCAGCAATAATTTCCTGGAGCAGGCAAGCCCATTGGCCGAAGGAAGTGGGATACCGGATGATTGCCTTGCCTAACGACTGCACCATACCCAAGCTCCGTTTTTTCCACTGATCGTTATCGAACAAAATGGACAACCGATAAAGATTATCTGCCATTACAGCGTTGCCAGAAGGAACTGCCCCGTCATACATTTCTTTTTTTCTAACAATTACATCTTGCTGATCCGATGGCGTATAAAAAAAGAAACCGCTTTCCGCTTCGCTAAAATTTTCTAAAACAAATGTTGTTAAAGATTCAGCTTTTAGCAACCATTGCTTATCCGCTGTTATTTCCTGTAGTTGTATTAATGCCTGAATTAAAAAGGCATAATCATCTAAAAAAGCCGGGTATTTAGCACTATCATTTTTCCATGTATGATGCAAGCTTTTCCCATCTGCCGTCGCAAACTTTTTTAATAAAAAGTTCATATTATTTACAGCAAGTTCCCTGTATTCCTGTTTTCCTGTTGCACCAAAAGCCTTGCTGCAGGCAGTATTCATTAAAGCATTCCACCCAAGAATAATTTTATCATCCAGTTGAGGCCTGATCCTGTTATTACGGATGGCCAACAATTTTTGCCTGTTGTTTTTAAATATTTCTTTTAATTCAGCAAGAGGAATATTTTTTTCTGCAGCAAATTCTTTTATTGATTTTTTTACCCGCAAAATATTGATGTGTTCCCAATTTCCCTGTTCGGTTATATCATAATATTCACAAAAAATAACGGCATCATCCATTAAAATTTGTTTTATTTCTTTTATATCCCACACATAAAATTTTCCTTCTATCCCTTCGCTGTCGGCATCTAATGCTGCATAAAAACCATGTTGCGGATGTTGTAATTCCAATTGAAGAAAGCCCATCGTTTCTTCTATCACTTCTTTGTACCGTTTATTTCCTGTAAGCTGATACGCTTCGCTTAAAACCGAAACCAACAGTGCATTGTCATAAAGCATTTTTTCAAAATGAGGTGCCAGCCATTCTGTGT
>JBKJXQ010000006.1:0-4337 GCA_046716235.1 Chitinophagaceae bacterium | reverse complement strand
AATTCATAGCCTTGATGCATTGATACAGAACGAAACATAACGTTTTGTTTTATTAAATAATTTTTGTAAAGGGTTAAAAAAAAGCCATCCTTTGGTCACATCAAACGGTTGCGCCTTTTTTTGCCTGAATTTTCGCATTAAAAAGCTACCTTTGCCTTTCGAAAAAGTAGTATTATGGCAAGTCCGAAATTTTCCAATACATCACAATCTTTTCATAGCGAATTGAAGAAAAGAATTAGTGATTATTTTGCACAGGCAGGCAAAGCCCCAACCGGTAATTATAAATTATATTCTAAAGCAATTATACTGGTAGTTAGTTTTCTTTTGGTATATGTTCATTTGGTTTTTTATACTCCAGCCATCTGGCTTGCTATTATTGAATGTATTGTGCTTGGCGGTTTAACGGCTTCTATTGGATTTAATGTAATGCATGATGGACTTCATGGAAGTTTCAGTCATTACAAATGGGTAAATGAACTGGCTGGATTATCCCTCAACTTTTTAGGCGCTAATAATTTTATGTGGCGATCGAAGCATAATATTATCCATCATACATATACTAACATTGAAGGTATTGATGATGACATTGAAGCAAAGCCTTTATTGCGGCTTTGCGAAACGCAAAAGCATTATAAAATACACCGTTTTCAACATTGGTATTTCTGGTTTGCTTATTCCTTGCTTTACATCTGGTGGGTTTTCTTTACTGACTATAAAAAATATTTTCTTGGAAGAATTGGCCCAACCTCATTAACAAAAATGTCAGTTGGCGATCATCTTTCTTTCTGGGGTTTTAAATTATTGCATGCCTTTATTTTTGTAGCAGTGCCTATTTATACATTAGGTTTTTCTACCTGGCTGATAGGTTTCATTATTTATGGTATGTTCACCGGTTTTGTTTTGAGCATCGTTTTTCAATTGGCGCATACTGTGGAGCAAACCGATTTTCCGAAAGCCAGCATTGAAACGGGCAGAATGGAAGATGAATGGGCAATACATCAATTAAAGACTACGGCTAATTTCGCAACCAGAAATAAAATAATTTCCTGGTGGGTTGGTGGTTTAAATTTTCAGGTTGAACATCATCTTTTTCCAAGAATATCGCATGTTCATTATCCTGAAATAAGTAAAATAATAAAGAAAGCCTGTCAGGATTTCAACGTTCCTTATATAGAATATCCGAAAATGAGACTGCCAGTAGTATCACATATTACCCATTTAAAAAACTTGAGCAGGAAATAATACATTGGATTAAAAAATTATTCAAAGGGCTGTTTACAGCTCTTTTTTTCTGTCTTAAATGGTGTCTTATCCACATCTGTTTCCCTGATTTTGATACTATTTCAAAGCCATTTAACTTGCACAGCTTTTCAAAATGATATGCCATGATAGATCTTTCAAAATATGACCCAAACAGTGTAAGCAATCCGGATAATAATATTTTTGGATTGCCAACCAATGAAGATAATGCCCGGTTGGTTATAGTGCCAATACCCTGGGAGGTAACGGTAAGCTACGGTTCGGGAACAGCCAGGGCCCCGGAAGCAATCCTGAAAGCAAGTTTTCAAATAGACTTGTTTGATTCTGAAATGCCAGAAGCCTGGAAGCAGGGTTTTTATATGCGGCCTGTTGACAAGAAAATACTTATTAAAAGTGATTACCTGAGAAAAGAAGCGGAATTATATATTGATTATATATCCCATGGTGAGGATGTGGCTGCCAACCAGTTTATGTCTAAAACCTTTAAAGAGGTAAATGAAGGTGGCACCTATCTTAATAATTGGGTGTATGAGCAAACAAAAGCCCTGCTTGCAAAAGATAAACTGGTTGGGATATTGGGAGGCGACCATAGTGCACCCCTCGGTTACATGAAAGCCATTGGTGAAAAACATGGCGACTTCGGCATATTACAAATTGATGCACACTGCGATTTGCGGGAATCATACGAAGGTTTTAATTACTCCCATGCAAGTATTTTTTATAATGCATTAAAAGAGATCCCCCAGTTAGAAAAATTGGTACAGGTAGGTATAAGAGATTACAGCCAGAGTGAATGGGAGTTTATAAAAAATAGTAATTACAGGATCATTACTTATTTTGATAGAGAAATAAAACAACGCCAGTTTGAAGGGGACTCCTGGAAAAATATTGCACAAGAAATTGTAAGTAAGCTGCCGGAAAAAGTTTATATCAGTTTGATATTGATGGGCTTGACCGCAAGCTATGTCCGCATACCGGTACTCCTGTACCCGGCGGCTTCGAAATGGAAGAAGTATTCTATATTTTTAAAACAGTAATAGAAAGTGGCAGGAAGATAATTGGTTTTGATCTGAGTGAAGTCGGCATCAGCGATACGGACTGGAACTCAAATGTGGGAGCCAGAGTGTTGTTTAAGTTGTGTAATTTATTGGTGACAAGCAATAGCTAAAATGATGAATTTTGAAATTATTTTAAAGAATGAAAAATTAAAACAATACGAAAGGATTACCTTATTCATTATAATAATCAATCTCGCCCTGTTTATTTACCTGGGGATATTGTCAGAAATAAAATTAACCAGGATTATTGCAATTATTGCTGCTGCACTTATCATTACATCTCTTTCATTGGATTTTTTTTTGACATCAAAAAAAAATAATGTTGCCAATCCCTATAAACTAATTGCTGAATTTATTATTTCATTTAACTGGTTGATGATAGGCTACTGGATTGTGGCAATATGCTGCTTTTTATTGGGTACACTTTATTATTTAGCAAAGAGACCGTTGCGGGTAACCATAGCAAAGGAAAAAATTGCCTACCCTTCATTCCCAAATAAAAATATATCCTGGTCTGAGCTTAATAACATTATGCTGAAAGACGGTCTGCTGACTATTGATTTGAAAAATAACAACTTTATTCAGCAGGCGGTGGATGAAACAAGGACTGCGGTAAATGAGAAAGAATTTAACGACTTTTGCAACCAGCAATTAAAATCAACTGCTGCCGTTAATTGATCTTTTTGATTTTCTGACCATATAATTTTTATGCCTTTAACACAATCGCCATATATACTTTACTCCGATGGTAAAGGGAACATATTTGAAGATACTTCTTTATATGTAACGGGCCGTAGCGGCTGGGATGCTGTGCCTATACCTGATGATGAATGGATTGAATTACCCCAGGGAGGTTCGTTGTACGAATTGCCAGGTCGCCGGGGTATCGGCATAGATGTGAAAACCGGCGATATGAGATTATGCGAAAAAGGTTGGAGTGTAGCTGCTTTTATTCCCCCTGCACACACCGGTTTTTATATTGCAGCTTATGAAAGTGCCTCCGATTCGCCAACACTTCCATTGTTCTGTTATACAGCAGCAGGATGGCTTGACAATAAATTTTATGTACCTGCCACCAGGGTGGAGCCAGATATAAGACAAGACCATGAAGGATACGATACAAAAAAAGTACAAGCTGGTGTAAAGCAATTATTAAAACATTACCCGCACAACCGTTTGGTTAATCACCTCTCTAATAATTGTGCCCTCACCTATCAATGTCCTGCTGCAAGAAATTTTGCCTTGGGCAGATGGGAATGTCCTGTACCTGTTTCTCCGGCTTGTAATGCTAATTGTGTCGGCTGTATTTCATTACAACCCGATGAGGAGTCCATCGTTTCCACACAGGATCGTTTAACATTCAAACCAACTGCTGAAGAAATTGTCGAGTTCACCGTTCCTCATTTGGAATCTGCCCCCTTTCCTATTATCAGTTTTGGGCAGGGTTGCGAAGGAGAACCACTCTTAATGTGGGAAACCATCAAAGATGCCATTATTGAAATAAGAAAACATACAAAAAAAGGCAGCATCAATATCAACACCAATGGTTCAAAGCCTGATGCCGTCAGAGTATTATGCGAAGCCGGATTAGATTCTATCCGTGTAAGTACTAACTCCGCCAGGAAAGAAATTTATACCCCTTATTATCGGCCTAATAATTACCAGTTTGAAGATATTGTCGAAAGCCTGAAAGTGGTCAACTCTTTCGGCGGCTGGACATCCATCAATTACTTCGTATTTCCGGGTATGACAGATTCTGTAGCAGAATATGAAGCATTGCGCAAGCTGATTAAGGAAACCGGTTTAAAAATGATTCAATGGCGAAATTTTAATATCGATCCGGATTGGTATCTTGGTAAAATCGGGGTTATTGATACTGGTGAATGCCTGGGCGTAAGTCAGTTGCAACAATTAATTCATCAGGAATTTCCGGATTTAAAATATGGTTATTTTAACCCCCCGATAGAACGAATTAAAGGCAAATTTGAAATGGATTTTGCACACCACTAATTTTAATGA
>JBKJXQ010000005.1:0-3702 GCA_046716235.1 Chitinophagaceae bacterium | reverse complement strand
GGGGAGAGAATATTCAAAACATCGCTTAGAGGAAAAGGAGGGAAGAGAATACATTAACCAACTCCTTTACACCGTTTGCACCTGCACTTCCAATTCCGGGCTTTTTTCCAGGAATTGTATCATTTCTTCATTCATTTCAAAGCCCTTGTTTGTTGTAACTAAACTGATTTTCATCCGATTCTTAGGTTCTGTCAGCGTAAATTTCAAAGTAGCGCTGCCCGGAAAATTCTTTAGGTTTTTCTCTACAAAACTCAACACTTCTTTACTAATGTCCTGCGGATGTGCTTCAATGGTTATTGTTTTTGTCATGTTCCGTTTCATGGTTTCAGCCAGTGAAACGGACATTACTTTAAATTCAAATTCCTCTTTATTATATCTTGGTTTGAAATAACCATTTATCAATACCGTACTTCCCTGTTGTAAAATGGGAATCAGGCGCATATAATCTTCGCTGAACAATGGAAATTCTGTTTTCCCGGAGTAATCTTCAATAATAAAATTGCCATATTTATTTCCACTGCGGGCAATGCGGTGTTGTGCATCTGCCACCAACGCCACCAACCGAAATGGTCTGCCGGGATTGGGCTGCATTTTTATTTCATCTTTAAATTCATTAAAATCTGCAATGGGAGTAACACCGTAATGCCGCATTTCAAATTTGTAATTATCCAACGGATGACCACTTAAAAAAATTCCGGTTACTTCTTTTTCATGGTCCAATTGTTTTATCAACGGCCAGGGTTCGCAATCAGGAATTCTTGGCGGTGGTATTTCCATGCTGATGGGTAAATCGCCAAACAACGTATTGGTTACAGTTGCATTTTGTGTGGCATATACCTGTCCGTATTTAATTACCTTTTCCAAACCATTAATTATTTCACCTTCGGGTACATTAAAATATTGTGCCCGGTGATATTCAGGAAAACAATCGAAGCCGCCTGCATGAGCCAAACTTTCTAATGTTTTTTTATTAACAGTTCGTTGATTAATGCGTTTTATAAAATCAAATATGTTAGAAAACGAACTGCCTTTTTTTCTTTCTTCTATAATACTTTCTACAGCCGCTTCGCCTACACCCTTCAATCCACCGAGACCAAAACGAATTTCACCTTTATCATTTACAGCAAAGCCTTTTAATGATTCATTAATATCTGGCCCCAGTACTTTCAGTCCCATTCTTTTGCACTCTTCCATAAAGAAAGTAATCTTGTCAATGCTGCCGGCGTTGTTCAATACGGCCGACATATACTCAGCAGGGTAGTGGGCTTTTAAATAAGCCGTTTGATAAGCTACATAAGCATAGCAGGTGGAGTGAGATTTATTAAAGGCATATTGGGCAAAGGCTTCCCAGTCTATCCATATTTTTTCTAACTTCTCAGCTGGTAATAATTTTTCAGTCGCCCCTTCAATAAACTGTGCTTTCATTTTATCGAGTACCGATTTTTGTTTTTTACCCATTGCCTTTCGCAATACATCTGCATCACCTTTACTAAAACCAGCTAATTTCTGCGCCAGCAACATTACCTGTTCCTGGTACACGGTGATACCATAAGTTTCTTCAAGGTATTCCTGCATCTCTGGTAAATCATACTGAATAGCTTCACGACCATGCTTACGGTCAATGTAGTTTGGTATATAGGCTATCGGTCCGGGACGATACAAGGCATTCATCGCAATAAGATCACCAAATTTATCGGGCTTTAATTCCCGTAAATATTTTTGCATACCGGCACTTTCAAATTGGAATGTACCAATGGTAGAACCATGCTGATAGAGTTCAAATGTTTTTTTATCATCTAATGGAATTTCATCCAGATTAATTTCAACACCGTGAATTAATTTGATAAGAGCCAATGCATTTTTGAGAACAGTTAAAGTCTTTAATCCCAAAAAGTCCATCTTCAGGATGCCGGCATTTTCAATATCATTCCCTTCAATTTGAGTAAGCCATAAAGTTGATTCCTTAGAAGTGGCAATGGGAATCATCTCCATCAAATCTTTTGGTGCAATGATAATACCTGCTGCATGGATACCGGTGCTGCGAACAGAACCTTCTAATCTTTCTGCTTCATGCAACACCTTACTCAAAACTGTGCCGGTCTGCTTATAAATATCACGGAGTTTTTTTACATTCTCCATGTCATCATTACTCATACCTTCTTTTTCTTCCAATGATTTTTCACCTCCTGAGCCTGCCGAAGGATTAATTTTCATTGGTGCATGCAACACTCTTCTTAGTTCTGTGCCGGGTCGGTCGGGAATTAATTTTGTTAAAGCACGGCTTTCCGGCAATGGCAAATCCATTACTCTGGCTACGTCAGCAATGCTTGACTTGGCAGCCATGGTACCATAAGTAATAATTTGTGCTACCTGGTTCTTCCCATATTTTTCAACTACGTAATCAATTACTTTTTGTCTGCCTTCATCATCAAAGTCGGTATCAATATCCGGCATTGATTTACGATCGGGGTTCAAAAATCTTTCGAAGAGTAAATTGTATTTTATGGGGTCAATATTGGTAATGCCGGTACAATATGCCACTACACTACCTGCTGCAGAACCACGGCCCGGGCCGATATATACACCTTTATCCCGTCCGGCTTTAATAAAATCACTTACAATAAGGAAGTAACCGGCAAAGCCCATCATGCGGATGGTGAAGAGTTCAAACTCCAATCGTTCTTTTATTTCATCCGTTAATTCGTTGTAACGTTTGGCTGCCCCCTGGTACGTTAGTTCTTTTAAATATTCCCATTGGTTCTGCGATTCTGCTGACACCTTATACTTTCCTATGGTTTCTTCTTTGCTATGAAGTTGAAATCTTTTTTCAATGGGGAAGTTGGGCAACAGAATATCACGGGTAAGGTTTAATAGCTCAACCTTATCTACTATTTCATTGGTATTATCAATCGCTTCCGGCAGGTCATCAAAAACCTTCGTCATTTCTTCGGTTGTCTTAAAATAAAACTGGTCGTTAGGGAAGGCAAAACGTTGTTTAGTTTTTACCTGAACATCGTCATCATTAAATTCCCTCAGTGCATCATCTTGTATTTTTGCGCCGGTATTAATACAAAGTAAAATATCGTGGGCATTAAAATCTTCCTGGTCAACATAATGTGAATCATTACTCGCAATGATTTTTACTTTATATTTCCTTGCAAATTTTATCAATACTTCATTCACTTTATTCTGGTCGGCCATACCGTGGCGTTGCAATTCCACATAAAAATCTTCCTGGAAAATATTCAGCCACCATTTGAATTCATTCTCACCTTCCTCTTCGCCTTTTTTCAAAATAGCTTGTGGTATTGACGCACCAAGGCAACATGTAGTGGCAATTAATCCTTCATGATATTTCTGAATCAGTTCTTTATCAATGCGGGGATATTTGCCATACATGCCTTCTACAAAACCAAGTGAGGTAAGCTTAATAAGATTTTTATAACCTACTTCGTTTTTTGCCAGTAATATCTGATGTTGTCGTTTATCTTTTAATTCTTTAGTAAATGTTTTTATGTGACGGTTTTCCGTAATGTAAAACTCACAACCAACAATTGGCTTTACTTTTATGTTGCCCTTTTCATCTTTATGTTTATAGGCTTCGGCTACAAATTCAAAAGCACCAAACATATTGCCATGGTCGCTGATGGCGAGGGCTGGCATTCCGTCTTTAATAGATTTTTTATAAAGATTTTGTATAGA
>JBKJXQ010000004.1:0-2997 GCA_046716235.1 Chitinophagaceae bacterium | reverse complement strand
AATTTAGCGGTAAGCGTTTTTGCCACCCCGGGAACGCCTTCGATCAATACATGCCCGTCTGCCAGCAAGGCAGCAATGATAAGCTTCACCATTTCATCCTGGCCGACGATGATTTTCTTAATCTCCGAGCGAATCGCAACTACTGCTTCACTTAATGCTGTAAGATCTGTGCGCTGCTGAAAAACCTGTTCTTCCATAATATTAATTTACCTGGTTCAAATCGCTTTGTTGCAAAGAATGAATATTTAAGTCATTTTATAAAAACTTTCAAGCGCCTGGTGAAAAGCGGCCAGTTGCTGCTGGCTAATAGCTGGCGAATTTTCGGCATATTGAATGGTCGTTACAATCCGTTTGATTTCCTCAGTCCCTGCTCCTGATTTGTATTGAAGATTTTTAACGAAATCGTCATCCAGCGAACTTGTTGACACCTGGTATTTATTACGAACATGCTCGAGGAAATAGGCGGCCATTTTCCGGCATAAATTTTTATGATCTCCTTTATCATAATATAAACGGCCAATAGTTTTTACAAAATCCAAAGAATCATTTTTTGGTTTTTTGAGTACCGGTATAAAACGCTGCTTCCTCCGCATTTCTAATAATACATAGACTAATAATGCACCGATAGCAGTGAGCAAAGCTGCTTTTAAAGCCGGATAACGAAACAATACACTTAACCAATTTTTTTTATCTTTCTTCGGACGGTCATCCTGTTTTCTTAACAGATAATATTCATCCCAAACAATTTTTTTTACCGCCGGGTTGATAACTGATAATACCTTTTCGTAATAGTCAATATTATTTTTGTGCAGCAAAAAATAATTACTGAAGGCCAAAGGCTCCAGGTGCAGATAAAAATTTCCTTTGCCTGCCCGTAAGTGAATAAAATTGGAACGCTGCTTTTCATCATACCCCAATATATCCGTTGTCATAGTATCTACCTCGCTGAAGTAAGAGTAAAATGTTTTACCAGGATACATGTAGGTAACAGCGGGGCCAAAAGCCGGATTACTAAGAGAGATTTTCATACTATCATCCTTATTATCTTCTGGAAAAAATGATAAATCGTACGAACTACTCGTTAAGCCAAATATTCCATCTGCTGCAGCAGAAAAATATCTTGCACTGATAAAAACATCATTGCCCGCTTCCACAAAACTGATCAGCTTCCTTACTTCATCTTTATCGGCACTAAATTTATCTGTTATCACAAAGTAAGCCTGCCCGCTATCATAGTTAGAAAGAGAATCCCAATATCCGGGTTCCTGCCGGCTGACATATACCGCAGCAGTGGGGAAAAGCTGTTGCAGATTTGTAAACGCCACGTAAGCACCATACGGTATCTTATCTTTTTTCTGCATCGTTATCCTTTCATCCAGTTTACGGCTGTTCTTATTATTGCCGGTAACAATTAATGCAACCACAGCTGACACCAATAGCAGGGCAAGAAAATATGGTGTATACTTTTTCAATTAATGATTGATCCTGCGTTCAAACTGATTAAACTCTTCAGTAATTATTTTATAAGCTGTCGCATTTACTTCAAACTGTCCATACCAGCTATATTCATAGTTTCGTGTAAGGCGGAAAAAATCTTTATAATAAGAGGTCGGATAAAGATCCGACAGATAGTCGAGATTTGTTTTATCCTGTTTGTAGGTGATAATATTTTTCTCCGACATATTTTTCAGCAGCCTCAGGTACATAAGACGTACGGCTTGACGATAATTTCCCTGCATAGTAGCTATATCAATTTCCTTCTGATAATTGATAGCAAAAATATCTTCGGTGATATTATCCTCGTCATTACCTTTTTCCAGTACATTTCTTTTGCTGAATAAGCCTACATTCATGCTCTTCAGGTAAATCATTAAAAAAGCTGCAAAGCCACCGATAATAATAACCCATATCAACGTCTGAAACCATACACGTTGTCCCAATGGCACATACATTGTAGATGAAGAGGCGGGTTGTTTTTTCTTTTCAAAAACGGCATTGGCATACCAGAATTTGTCATCTGACTGCATTTTCTTCAGTACCGTATCCGGCAGTTTACGCTGCTGTAGTATTAAACCATCGCCATCACTTTCCCATCGCTGTAAAAAAAAATCTTTTTTTACTGTTACAGTTGTATCCTCTTTTACTATTCCAACAGAATCTTGCACTACCTGTGCCTGTAGCTGAGCAGCAAAGAATAGCAGGCAGCATACTATTTTACCGTAAAGCAGATATCTATTTTTTGTACGTTGATTCAACACTTATACTTCCTCCTCATTTAACTGCATGGATAATTGTTTGGCAAGCCGGATAGGATAAATAATAAAGTACCAGACAACAAATATGACCGACAACGCAAAGATGGTTGTTGTAAGAATAGAAATATCATTATACAACCGGGTAATAAAACCTTCAAAAAAAGCTGCCAATGCAAAAACAGGCATCAGGCCAATCATAATCTTTACCCCATCTTTGGTACCCTGTTTAAAGGCATCAATACGTTTTATGGTACCCGGAAATAAAAAACTTTTACCCAATATCAATCCGGCACCGGTGGAAATTATCAATGCAGTAATTTCTAATGTGCCGTGTACAAATACTACCAACCAAAAATCAATTCCAAAACCCCGGGCAGCAAAAAACTGATCAAAAATACCTACCATAGCACTTGTTTCGCAATGCTTATACAAAGTAGGTATACCACAAAAAATACCAGATACAAACATCAGCAATGCTACTTTAATATTATTAATCATAATACCCAGCCAGCTCAGTAATGAGTTGCCGGACTCATATATACCAAAGGGATTGCCTTTATCAATATTACGTTGGGTAGTTTCAACATACGAATCGCCAAAAAAGCTTCTCGCCACCTCATCATCTTTTTGTGAAGCAAAAAAACCAACAGCAAAAAAAATGATAAAGACAATTAATGAAAAAAGTAAAACTCCATGATGTTTTCTGATGGTTAGTGGCAGATCATACTTCCAGAAGGTAACC
>JBKJXQ010000003.1:0-3507 GCA_046716235.1 Chitinophagaceae bacterium | reverse complement strand
TTAATGCAATTGCTTCTTTTTGATACTCTGTGAAAGTAATCACTATGTCACTAATACTTGATAGCTCCATCGTTCTTACAATTTCACCTAAGTTTCTAGTTTTATCAGTAGGTATAGGTGGATAATTAGATAATCCAGTTAAGTAATCGCTTTTAGCGTTTTCTAATGGAGGCAATGCTTCTATAAAAGGATTATTTTTGAATCTGGTTACACCAGTATCATGGTAATTCGCTGATATTATCTCTACAGAATTCATTTTTTTCCCCTGTGTTTTCGGATAATTTCCAGATTTTTTAAGCGTTCTTGTTCTTCAAGTTCAATCCAATTTGAGACTGAAGGCGCAGCTTCTGGTTCAAGTTTTAAAAATGGTGCATTTCCAACTAGTTTCTGCTTCATTTCAA
The DNA here is from genome assembly GCA_046716235.1 of Chitinophagaceae bacterium. Lineage (GTDB taxonomy): Bacteria > Bacteroidota > Bacteroidia > Chitinophagales > Chitinophagaceae > JJ008. The sequence goes on along the minus strand of JBKJXQ010000003.1, from coordinate 3,106 downwards.
CAGTTTCTTTTTGTCGTGCATTTAACAAATCTAATTTATCTAGCTTAATTACAGAATCAATAGGCTTCGCGACGCTATTTAATTTTAAGCTCTTTGCAGTTACACGTTCAACTCGACTTTGATGTTCAGCTTGAGCCCAAAGCTTAGCTGTCTGGGATGATAAAACATCTTCCTCATCCAGCGTAATTCCTGATAACTCTTTAGCGGCTCCTGAACTAATTTTAAATAACGCCCATTCTCTACGTGCTGTCACGACATATATCTCATTCGGATTAGTTTTATCAAGCCTGATGTCAATTGATTTTACTTTTGTTGAAGACTTAGCACCTACTTCATAAGCAGCTTCATTGTTAGGAAGATAAGGTCGTTGTTTATACTTTAAAACACCATTTGAGATGCTTGCTTTACCTATACTTAATAATAATTTTTTGTAATCTTCGTCAGTGTGAGGTGCTTTACGTAAGCCTGTAATGTTTTGAGCTCCCCAAAGATAAGCTTCTTGAGGAACGGGTGTTATATTGTTTTTAACAAGTTCTTTTTTGCGTTTTAGTGTCGTATGTGGTCGATTGTTATGATCAACAACAATCTCAATGAGTATTCTATATGCATCTGTCAAGGTGTGAACTGCAGCCGCTTGCGCTCTTCTTGCAGCACGTTTTGTGTGTGGATCCATTGGCCTGTCTGCATAAATGCCTCTAATACCTGAACTGGCCATTCTACGCTTGAGTTCACGTATGAATCTTTCTACGATAGGTTTTCCATCAGGGCATAAAGGAGGAAGCGGGGTTAATTCAATACGCAAGTCTTGTACAACAGATTGTTCCATTGCGGCGCTCATGAAATCAGAACCACGATCAGGGCATAATACAGCAGGCATATGGCCAATAGGCCATCTATAATCATCAATATCTATGCCCATGGCTTTAAAGCGATGTTCGCGAGATGTAAATGCAATTAGTAACGCGTGGCGTACTTCTTCATAGGATGGTGACCGTAATGAAAGATAGATTGCTACGATAAATCTGCTCCACCGATCTATGATCAGGTAAATTGTAGGCTTACCTAATAGTTTAGGAAACTCTTCATCAGACACTAAATAAAAGCGTCCAATTGTGGCATCAATTTCATATACTTCACCAGGCCCGCTAGCATTAGTAGAACCTAGATATCCTTTTTTCCGCTCTAGGGACCGTAGGTTTTTTGCTAAGTCATTTTCCAATTCTGCATATTTTTTTATGTAATAACTAAATTGCCTTACAGTTACTGGTTCCGGTATTTCCCTTTTCAAGTAAGCTTTATATTTTTCAGGGTGCCTGATTCTAAATTTAGTGGCTAGATATTCTTCATGAGCCAATGATCTGTAAGTTGGGCCTCTTCGTAAACAAGTTTTCAAACTTGCTATCATGTCTGAGATATCGTCATCTAAAGCTATAAAACTATTTACTCCGAGCTCCTGTGACAATATAGATTGGCGACCACGACGTTTAAGTTTGTTATTTTCACCTGAATTATTTGAATAACCCCCTTTTTCAGCGTTTACTCCTGGTGGGAGTGGCAAAAGTGCTAATCTGGTACTACCGAAATAATAATAACGAAGAGTCATTCTAAAAAGGGTTAAAAATTTAACATTTAATGCCTCAGACCGTGCACGTATTAAGTAAGAAAATCTTGTTCTAGCAAGATTGTTTTCAGAATTAAATCCTTCAATCAATGGCTTAATTAAATGCCAAGCATTATCCAATTCATGTTGACGTTCAGATTCGGGTGACGGTGGAACGGCTAAAGACGGAGGCAGGGTTAATCTTCCCCATTGTGAATTATTATCAGCAATTAACTGATTTAGAGCTTTTATTAATATTCTGTTTGGCCTTCTGGCGTACCTTGCTTTTTCAGGTTCACTTACCCACATTGCATAAACTGAATCTTCAAATACATGTGTCAGCCGAAGATATCTAGAGTCTATTTCCCCTATACGAAGTACTAACCCTGGAGCGGGAGTTGAATTCATAATCGGTTGAAATTCAATCATAGTTAGTTCTCCTTAAAATGATAGGCTTATCTAATGCTAATGAATGTTCAAGTGAAATCTGAATATGATTAAACCAGGCGCAATATCTAAACATATCTAATGCAAGGTCGGTATTTATAAGCATTTTTTTTGATATTCTTTGGATGATTTCATCCAAAAGGATATTATTTCTATAAGTAAAATGAAACTGCTCTAAAAATAAGGCTTCTACTTCTGGATTAGGTGTATATCTTTGTCTATGCCAAGACCTCATAAACCTTAAATTTTCTAATAAGGTTTTTGTAAATCGAGATGTATCAACTAACGTCCATTCAATACCTCGTTCTTTACACCACAGATACTCTATAAGCAGGCGCTGACGAATAAGCGGATTTTTTGCATCTTCTGGTGTTTTAATGCTTGCAGCACGAACAATTGGTTTATTTTGTATGTTTAATGTAGTTATTAAAAAATCGATAGTAAATGGCTCAGGATTAAAGCCACGATATGTATGACGTACCCCATATTCAGCACATAACTCTAACGTTCGATCAATATCTAAAATTGGCCACTGCTCTTGAATATCTATTGTAGAATTTTGACGCTCAATTAAATAAAAATAGATAGTTTCTAATTCTGATAAGAAGTTGTAGAGACGCGGAATTCTAATTCCCAAAACTGACGATGAAGTCCCTGATGATGGGACGTCACGTATTTTCAGCCAAGGTTTATATTCCACACCTTGGCGAACACCTTTACCACGTTGGATTCTAGTTTTAAGATATGTATGATATAACTTATGATCAGGCTTCCAATTCATAAGAGGAACTATAAAACTATTTGTCTTAATTATCCATAATATTAGTCAAATAACGTTTAAATTCTTCGGGATTCCCATTGCAGATAGCAATAAGAAATCTTGTTGATTCAACAACTAATCAACATGACTGGAAGACAAAATTTACAGAACACTCATGGAGTAAAGATGATAGTTCAGGCTTCATTGATTTGGTGCTTGAGAAAAACAGTGGTGTTGAAACCTTAGTTGTAGAATGTAAGCGTGTTCAAGATAGCTCATGGATTTTTTTAGTTGAAAAC
>JBKJXQ010000002.1:0-7263 GCA_046716235.1 Chitinophagaceae bacterium | reverse complement strand
GGAAAAACTTAGTGGCCTTTATTGAAAAGAAGAATGTGCAGTAGATAAGGTGTAAATGAAATAAGGGCATATAAAGTTTTACGACCACTTTATATACCCTATTACTTATTTTACTTTGCCCTTAATCTTCCAGAACTCCAAATTTGCCGGCACTAACATCACTGATAGCCTGCTCCACTTCTTCCCAGGTATTCATTAAGAAAGGGCCGTATTGTGCTATCGGTTCATCAATAGGTTCGCCGGATAAAACTAATAGTATTGCATCTTCCGGTGCTTCTATTGAAATCAACTCACCATCATTTTTGAATAATACAAAATGATCAGTTGAGGCGGTTTCACCATTAATTACCGCACTTCCTTCTATTATTAATATTCCGGTATTATATGATGTAGAAAAACTTAATTCAATGCTGGCACCTTTCTTTAGCCTCGCATTGTATACCTGTACAGGTGTAAAAGTGGAAGCAGGGCCTTTGATGCCTCTATACTCACCGGCAACAACTTCTATTACTCCTTTATCGTCTGCCAATACCTGATTGCCCATCATAGCATGAGTTATTTCCTGGTATTTAGGAGCCGTCATTTTATATTTGGCAGGAAGGTTTACCCATAATTGCACCATTTGAAATAATCCACCGGCCTTACTGAAAGATTCTTCATGATATTCTTTATGCAACAAACCCGATGCGGCTGTCATCCATTGCACATCGCCTTCACCAATGATGCCGCTGTTGCCAGCACTGTCGTGATGGGCTATGCGACCATGGTAAGCAATCGTTACGGTTTCAAATCCACGGTGCGGATGCACCCCAACGCCTCTTGGTTCGTTTGTTGGAGAGAATTCTACTTTGGAATTATAGTCCATTAAAAAGAAAGGACTCATCCTTTTTTTATCAATCTTTCCTCCTGGAAAAAATCCATGTACCCGGAAACCATCACCTACCATATGTGGTGCTGGCGGTGCAATTATTGCTTCAATTGTTTTTTTATTACTCATAACATCTCACTTTTTAAAACATAATTGAATAGTATCGAAATGACCCAGTTTTCTATTCTCCCTGGGAATAGAAATTTAATTTTTTCAAACTGTAACAGAGGCTTCCACCACCTTCTCTGCCAACCACAAAAACTCACTGATAAAATTATGAACTCCGTTCTGGAAACTTTCATCAAGCAAATCTCCATCCGGATTAAATTTTTTATCAACAGCCGGAACAATCAACATATAGGGTGATGCAATGCCCATCAAAGCCGGAACTAGCTGTAACATTTGTTGCGAAGCCCTGATACCACCCATTGCTCCCGGGGAAGCTGTTACAATGCCAAATGGTTTGTGATGACGTTTAGGGAAATGATCTAACAAATTTTTCATAGCAGGAGAGTAGCTGCCATTATATTCTGGTGAAACCAATATATACGCATCAGCATCAAATATTCTTTTTACCAGGGGTTGAAATTCTAGTGGTGCTTTTTCCGCGGATGACCAAACTGATTGAACAGCGGGAATAATCCAGTCTTTCATATCTATAAGGTCAACATCATGATTAGTATTTTGCGACAACCAATTTTTTAAATGCAAGGCCACTCGTCTTGTTATACTTGCTATTCTGGGACTCCCGGAGATGATTTCTATTTTCATTTTTATTATGTATGTTGTAAAGGTAAATAATCAATGTTTAAACATCAAATTTTATTTCCATTTAGTTTGTTAAGTTTCTGGTAAGGTTTTCAAGCTAAATTTTATTGGATAACGTAACATAAGGGGAAGATGAATGCTTAGTAATGTATTATTTTATTCTCTTTTTTGCTGTGCGATGCTTTGACTGATTGCTTAATTTCGAAACATAAACAGGAAACAATGATTAATCGAAGAAAGTTCATCCATGCCTCGGCTTTTACGGGATTCGCAAGTGTACTGTCGAAAGAAGCATGGTCTATGGGTGAAGCAGGAACCCTGAAAGGGAAACCAATCGTTATTTCCACCTGGGATGCAGGATTAAGGGCTAATAAAGCTGCCTGGGAGATATTACGCAATGGGGGCAGGGCTTTGGATGCCGTGGAGAAAGGAGTGATGGTTACAGAATCAGAACAGGGTTGTTGTGTGGGTTTGGGTGCTAACCCTGATCGTGACGGTTTTGTAACACTGGATGCCTGCATCATGGATGAGTTTTCTAATTGCGGTAGCGTAGCTTTTTTGGAAAGAATAAAACATCCCATATCCGTTGCAAGAAGAGTGATGGAAAAAACACCGCATGTGATGTTGGTGGGCAGCGGCGCACAACAATTTGCAGTAGCAGAAGGTTTTCCGTTGGAAGAACAAAAGCTCTCATCCGAAGCTCAGAAAAATTATAATGAATGGTTGAAAAAATCAGAGTATAAACCACCTGCTATTAATGTAGAAAGTAAAAAAGACCATGGCCCGTTTGCTCCACACAAATTAGATAATGGCGAATGGAACCATGATACTATTGGTATGGTGGCAATGGATACCAATGGCAATCTGAGTGGAAGCTGTACAACAAGCGGCGCCGGTTTTAAAATGCGTGGCCGCTTGGGGGACTCACCCATCATTGGTGCAGGTTTATTTGTCGATAATGAAGTAGGGGCCTGCACAGCTACCGGACAGGGTGAAGATGTTATCCGTGTGGCAGGTTCTCATTCCGTAATTGAATTGATGCGGCAAGGTTTATCTCCCGAAGCAGCCTGTAAAAAAATTATTGAAAGAATAGTTAGAATTAAAAAGGATAAAGCAAAAGAGATACAGGTCGCTTTTATTGCCGTCAATAAAAAAGGCCAGGTAGGTTCTTATGCTATTCACAAAGGGTTTAGCTATGCAATACGGACCAATGAAATGGAAAAATTAGTTAATGCGAAGAGCATTTTTGATTAAGAAATTTTCAATAAGCAATGCTCAATGTTCATTATTGAATATTGATTGTTAAATATTAAGCATTGAACATTTTATGAAGTATATAATAGAAATAGCCACTTCAGATTTCACCACTACTAAATCAGCAGTGGAAGGTGGGGCACACCGGATAGAATTATGCGCCAATCTTTATGAAGGAGGAACGACTCCATCTTATGGCACTATTAAACAATGCCGGGAGGCATTTGAAATTTCTCTTTATCCCATTATCCGTCCAAGAGGTGGAGATTTTTTATATTCTGATGAAGAATTTTCTATTATGCTGCAGGAAATTAAGCTTTGCAAGCAATTGGGTTGCGATGGTATTGTAACCGGGATACTACATATCGATGGAACGATTGATGTAAAAAGAATGTCGCTATTATTAGCAGCTGCGTATCCTTTAGGCGTCACTTTTCATCGTGCATTTGACCGGTGTAAAGAGCCCTTTGAAGCTTTGGAACAATTGATAGAAACCGGATGTGAAAGAATATTGACATCCGGGCAACAACCGTCGGTGGTGGATGGGGTAGAACTGGTAGCAGAACTACAAAGAAAAGCTGATGAAAGAATTATCATCATGCCGGGCAGTGGTGTAAGAAAAGAAAATATAAAAATGCTGGCAGAAAAAACTGGCTGTGTAGAATTCCATTCTTCCTTACGAGGAAAGAAATCAAGTAAGATGGAATTTATGCATCCTGCGTTTAAAAATTCAGAAGAAAGTTATTCCAATAATGCAATTGATGTTGCGGAGGTAAAAAATTTAATCGATGCCCTGAATTAATTTCCCACTTTAAAAAATTCCAGTATAATAAACAGGAAAATAATCTTTAAATATTTTTTAAAGTACTAAAATTATTTTTTCTTTTTCACCGCCACCTTTTTTGCCGCCGCTTTCTTCTTGGGTGCAGCCTTCTTTTTTCCAAAAGCATTCGGTACCTGCGCTGCAATCATTGCTTTAATATCTTCCAACGGAATAGTAGCCGCTTCATCTGCCGTATATTTTGTACCGTCGGATTTAAGACTTAGTTTCAGAATCTTTTTACCAAACTTTAAAACCGGACCCCATCTTGCATTCTCCACCGATATTTTTTCATCGGGCCAGCGTTGTATAAAACGGTTGGCTTCCTTTTTTACTTTGGCATCTATCAGTTCATTCATATCTGCCTGCGAAAGATTATCAAAGTCATATCGTCTTGGCACATTAATAAACATACCATCATATTTTATATAAGGACCAAAACGACCTTTGCCTTTCGTAATGGGTTTTTGATCATACGTACCAACCGGTGCATCTGCAATTTCTTTTTCTTTTACATATTGTATTGCTCTGTCCAGATCAACAGTAGCCAGGTCAGTTCCCTTGGGTATAGAAACAAATTCATCACCCCATTTTACATAAGGACCAAAACGGCCTACATTCACCGAAATATCTTTTTCTTCATATTGCCCCATCGTTCCCTGCGCACCAAAAAGAATCATGGCTTCTTCGTAAGTAATTGTTTCAATACTCTGCCCGGTAGGTATTTTGGCAAAGCGGGGCTTTTCTTCATCTTCTGCACTGCCTATTTGTATCATCGCACCATAGCGGCCCATTCTGGCTACTACCGGTTTACCACTTTCCGGATCTATACCTAATTCTCTTTCGCCTTTTATCCGTTCTGCATTTTCAATAGTGTCTTCAACATCTTTTTTAAAGGGTGTATAAAATTCATCAATCACTTTGTTCCATTTCATTTTTCCTTCAGCCACTTCATCAAACTCTTCTTCAATCCTGGCGGTAAAACTGTAATCCATGATATTATCAAAATATTGTTTCAGGAAATCTGTAACAACCAATCCGAGATCAGACGGAAATAATTTTGACTTTTCTGCACCGGTATTTTCCTGCTCCATCAGTTTACTTACTTCCTCTTTCTTCAATACAAACATTCTGAAATCACGGCGGGTACCTTCTTTATCTCTTTTTTCTACATAGCCTCTTTTTAATATAGTAGAAATAGTAGGTGCATAGGTAGAAGGGCGGCCAATTCCAAGCTCTTCTAATTTTTTAACCAGCGATGCTTCTGTGTAGCGGGGCAGGGGGCGGCTAAAACGTTCCGTTGCTTTCATTTCTTTCAGGGGCAACTGTTGTCCAACAGATAAAGGGGGTAGCATTCCTTCATTAGCATCTTCTTCCAGTTCATCGTCATCTTTATCCTCCCGGTACACTTTTAAGAAGCCATCAAACTTTAATACTTCACCACTCGCCGTCAGTTCTTCTTTATTAGTTGAAATTTGAATCTTTGCTGTAGTTTTTTCCAATTCTGCATCCGCCATCTGGCTGGCCATTGTTCTCTTCCAGATCAATTCATACAATCTTGCCCATTCTGCTTCTTGTATAGATGGATTGCTTGTATACGTTGGGCGGATGGCTTCGTGTGCCTCCTGTGCACTTTCATTTTTATTTTTGAATTTTCGGAACTGGTGATATTTATCACCATACATACTTTTCACCGTGTTGGTAATATCACCCAATGCCGTGTTACTTAAATTCACACTGTCGGTACGCATATAGGTAATGTATCCGTTCTCATACAACCGCTGTGCTATCTGCATGGTTCTGGCTACACCATAACCTAATTTTCTCGAAGCTTCCTGTTGTAATGTAGAAGTTGTAAACGGTGGGGCAGGAGAACGTTTGCCGGGCCTTACCTGTATATCAGTCACTTTATAATCAGCACCAATACAGCTTTTCAAAAATGCTTCTGCATCTTCGGCTGCATTTTGTTTTTTGCCTTCGGCCACAAATGTGACTGGTTTATCTGAAACGTCCTTTGCTGTAAACAGACCTTCAATTTTAAAAGTACTTGTAGAAAGAAAGGCATTGATTTCTCTTTCTCTTTCAGCAATTATTCTTACGGCTACACTTTGCACACGTCCTGCACTCAGGTTGTTGCGCATACTCATTTTACGCCATAGAACAGGGCTTAGCTCAAAGCCAACAATTCTATCTAATATTCTACGGGCCTGTTGTGCCATCACCAGGTTCATATCTAATAACCGGGGATTTTGAACAGCAGATTGTATAGCCGTTTTGGTGATTTCATGAAAAACAATCCGTTTGGTTGTTTTCGGATCGAGGCCAAGCACTTCACACAAATGCCAGCTGATGGCTTCACCTTCACGGTCTTCATCCGTGGCCAGCCAAACCTCTGTAGATTTTTTAGCCAGTGATTTTAAATCATTTACCACCTTTTGTTTGTCTTCTGGTATAATATAACGGGGCTCAAAATTTTTTTCCAGATCAATACCCATACCAGCTTTCTCCAGGTCACGGATATGCCCAAAACAACTCTTTACCTGGAAATCACTTCCCAGGATTTTCTCAATCGTTTTCGCTTTCGCAGGGCTCTCTACTATCAACAGGTTTTTCGCCATAGTCACTTCTTATTATATATACAACCGGGCTAAATTGCTTCGTTGCATTAATTAAAATACCGCTTTTCGGCGGCCGCAAGTTAGGACAAGAATAATAAAAATATTTTTAAACCCGTATTTTGTTCTTTGGACATCCTATTTGAAGCATGTGCTGAGTGAAGCAAGGCATCGCACTATTCATCTTTCTGTTCCCTGCTCAGCAACTGACCATGCCTGTATAAAATTTATGTTTTTACTTAATTCGCCATTCCCCGGCGGGTAAGATTTCTTATGTAAAAGTTTCTCTAACTATTCAAATAAGGAATTTACATTTTATAATTATCCCTTTCAAACAAAGGCGGTGCATTGATGGCCTTCTCTTTTGGAAATTCTTGAGCACTGAGAAGGAACGTAGTTCGGGGATGTGGTGAGCAACGACGATAAGGGTATTAAATTTTACTCTTAAAGAATTCAGCAATTTTTATAGCCCATTTTTTATATTCCTTTCCTGAAGGATGAAGGCCATCAAAAGCCAGTAATGAATTATCAGTGGCGGCTTCTCTTGTGCCTGGAGTAATATCTATATAATGCACATTGTAACGTAAAGAAATTTCTTTATTGGCTGCATTATACGCATCTATTTCAGCTGAAATCTGTGCCCGGTCTCTTCCATTCGCAAAAGGTGTAACTCCCCAATCCGGAATGGAAACTACCACAACATGGTCTGCTCTATCGCCTGCAAAATGTATAGCTTTTTTAAGTAATTCTTCAAATTCAGGTTTATAATTGGCTACTGTTCTTCCCCGGTATTGATTATTTACACCTATCAGCAACGAAACAAAATCATAGGATGAACGTAGGGGTTCAGTTGTATTGGCGGTTACAATGCCTGTTTCTAATTCATCGGTGGTCCAACCAGTTTTGGCGATAATGCGGGGTAGTGGGAAACCTATAGC
>JBKJXQ010000001.1:0-3882 GCA_046716235.1 Chitinophagaceae bacterium | reverse complement strand
ATCCAATACTTTTTCAGGATTGACTGCCAATAGTTACACATTGTATGTGAGAAATTTAGCAGATACCACTTGTGTGACTCCATCTAACATTTCAGTTGTTATCAATGCTGCTCCAAATCCCCCACTTGTTCCAACTGCGTCTAGTGTTGTTCAGCCAACTTGTGCTGTACCATCAGGAACTATTTCAATTACTACACAAACAGGAGTAGAGTATAGTGTAAATGGAGCGACTTATCAAACGTCTAATATTTTTCCAGGATTAATACCTAATAGCTACACAGTATATGTAAGAAAAACGGCGGATGCCACTTGCGTGACTCCATCTGCAACCCCAATTACGATTAATGCAGTTCCAACTCCACCAGTTGTACCAACAACATCTAATGTAGTTCAACCAACTTGTGCAATACCGTCGGGGAGTATTTCAATCACCACACAATCTGGAGTAGAGTATAGTTTGAATGGTACGACCTATCAATCATCTAATATTTTTTCAGGATTGGCACCTAATAACTATACATTATATGTAAGAAATACAACGGACACTACTTGTCTAACTACTTCCTCCTCGACAATTTCGATTAATCTGATTCCAGCCCCTCCAATTGTTCCAACTACGGCTAGCTTAGTTCAGCCAACTTGTGCAGTGCCATCAGGAAGTATTTCAATCCGAACACAATCAGGGGTAGAGTATAGCTTAAATGGGACGACATACCAAGTTTCCAATACTTTTTCAGGATTGACACCCAATAATTATACATTATATGTGAGAAATATAACAGATGGAACATGTACAGCTCAATCGGCATCAGTTATCACAATTAATGCAATACAAATATTACTTACACCTACAGCAGCGAGTGTAGTTCAGCCAACTTGTGCTTCTCCAACCGGGGCAATCGTAATAACAACACAACCGGGAGTAGAATACAGTTTGGATGGAATTGCATTTCAAGTTTCTAACACCTTCACTGGGCTACCTCCAAATAGTTATACCTTGTATATAAGAAGTACAATTGATGCCACTTGTCTCAAGTCATCAGTATCAATGGTAACTATAAATGTGATTCCAACTTCTCCTACTGTTCCTACAACAACAAGTATTGTTCAGCCGACATGCGCTGTTCCATCTGGAACGATAGTAATAGCTTCTCAACTTGGGGTTGAATACAGTTTGAATGGAACTGCTTTTCAAACTTCAAATAGTTTTACAGGCTTGGGACCTAATACTTACACTTTATATGTTAGAAATATAGCTGATCCTACTTGTTCAGTACAAAGTAGTATAAAGGTGATTATTGATCCACTTCCTGCTTTACCTATGACGCCAAGTTTGTTGAAAATTATCCAGCCAACCTGCTTGATTCCTTCCGGCAGCATTGAAATTTCGGGTCAGACTAATGTTCAGTACAGTGTAGGGAATACATACCAAGATAGTGCTGTTTTTACTAATTTGGCACCTGGTAGATATACAATAAGTGTTCGATTTACAAATAGTGTAGCGTGTATAGCGGTAGGTTCAGTACTAACTATAAATGCTATTCCTCCACAAATTCAATTTGAAACTGTTGGTGATTGTGAAAATAAAGAATATACTTTAACCGCTAATCCAATATCAGGAACCTATGATCCCAATAATGTGTCGTATCAATGGAAAGATAAATTCGGAAATCCAGTGGGAACTAATTCAAATGTATTAAATGTTACGAATGTTATCGCTTCAACTCCAGGTGGACAAGTTGTATTTCCTGTAGCATATACACTTACAGTAACTTCAGTAAATACTGGTTGTGAGACATCTGGTAATATAGTTGTTGAATCTATTTATTGTAATATGCAAAAAGGAATTTCACCGGATGGAAATGGTTCGAATGACTTTTTTGATTTAAGATCAATGAGTGTAAAAAAACTGGAGGTATTTAATAGATATGGTATAAAGGTGTACAGCCAATCTAATTATACAGATCAATGGAACGGACAGTCTAACAAAGGGGAAGAACTTCCAAGTGCGACTTATTACTATGTTATAGAGTTTAATAGTGGTGAGTCAACTACAGGTTGGATTTATCTAATCAGAGAAAAACAGTAAATAAAAGATCTATTAGTGCTCAACATTTAGTAGACTCACAAACCGAAAAATATATAGATATGAACAAAATACTATTGATGTCTCTTTTTACTCTCCTTATATTTATGGATGTAAAAGCGCAACAAGATCCACATTATACCCAATATATGTATAATATGAATGTTATAAATCCAGCCTATGCCGGTTCCAAAGAGAGTCTGTCTTTGGGTCTATTGTATAGAAAACAATGGGTTAACATAGAAGATTCGCCAGCTTCTTTTACTTTTTCAGCACATACGCCTGCAGGAAGGAATGTAGGTGTTGGAATATCCTTTATTTCAGATAAAGTTGGGCCTGTAACAGAACAAAATGTATTTGGAGATTTCTCGTATACTTTGAAATTAGGGGATACTCAACGATTAGCATTTGGACTAAAAGCTGGTGTGTCTTTCCATAAAGTAGGACTTAGAGATATTCAATCGAGTTTACCAGATCCCAACGAAGGTGTTTTTGGAGAGGATATTAATAATACGGCATTGAATTTAGGATCAGGATTGTTTTATTATACGGACAAATATTACGTTTCATTATCGATTCCTAATATGATTAAATCAGCACATTTAGATTATAACGGGCGTGAATATGGATCTGATGTATCGCACTATTTTTTAACTGCTGGATATATTTTTGACTTAAATTATGAATTGAAATTTAAGCCTTCTATAATGTTAAAATCTGCATTTAACGTAACTCCTTCTTTAGATCTTTCAGCTAATTTTTTATTTCAAGAAAAATTCGAAATTGGCGCTACTTATAGATTGCAAGATAGTTTTGGTGGGATGATTAATTTCGCCGTTACTCCTGAATTAAGAATTGGATATGCTTATGATCATATTGTTTCTGACTTGAGAGTAACTGCACCCTCTTCACATGAGTTTCTATTACTTTATGATTTATTTGAAACTAAAAAAGTATCCCGTTCTCCTAGATTTTTCTAAAAATTTAATCACTCTACTTGATGAAAAAAAATATAATTTTATTGTTTTTGGTGCTTACCAGTTTCGCAGTTATGTCACAAAATAAAGAGACTAAAAAAGCAGATAAATTAGTTGAAAGTTTCGAATATGGCAAAGCTGTTGCAGAGTATCTGACTCTAGTAAAAAATGGAAATTCAGATCCTTATGTCAGCAAGCAACTCGGAAATTGTTATTATAACATGAATAATTCCGTAGAATCTGAAAAGTGGTATGCCGAAGCGTTACAAACCCAGCAAGACACCAATACCCATTATAGATATGCTCAAATGCTTAAATCTAATGGGAAATATGCGGAATCAAATGTTCAAATGAAAATATTTGCAAATATGGCACCCAGTGATCAACGTGCTATTGCATTTAATAAAGATCCAAATTATCTTTCGAAATTAAACAATACGGAAAAACTTTTTGACGTGAATAAAATTTCATTAAATTCTAAAAGGTCTGACTTTGGGGCTATACTGTCTGGAAATCAACTTTATTTTGTAAGTGCTAGAAACGAGAGTAATAAAATTTATGGTTGGAATGATGAACCCTTTTTGGATATTTACCAATCTACTTATAATGCTGATGGGAGTTATTCAGAGCCAATTCCTGTTAATGAATTAAATACTAGGTTTCATGAAGGCCCGGTTACAATGACTAAAGAAGGTAACGTTATGTATTTTTCGAGTGAAAGTTTTCAAGATAAACTTTTTGAAAAAGCAAAAGACTCTAAACTGAAGTTTGGTCAGGTTAGTCTTTACAAAGCAATTAAAAAAAATGGTAAATGGGGCG